>JAJRTP010000236.1 GCA_024278255.1 Chloroflexota bacterium
AACCGGAATTATGCTGAAGTAATCCTGTTTTTCGTTACTTGTTTTCTGTTTGATTTGCCATATTTGGGTAAACAAATGATTTTATTGGGGTACATTTAGAATTGCTGCAAAGGGTGAGTGAGACTTGATCTTGCACTCCGCTGCAACATTTGCTAGAAGGTGTCTTCATAATTTGATTTTGTGTCTTACAACTCTAATACACAAATTACGTTGAACTAAGTTCTTTATCCCTTCAGCCCATGCAGTACAGCGAAAATGATAATCATAAGGTACTGGCGGTTGTCCTTCCATAACCGTTTTCAAAAAGAAAGAGAATATTGCATTCTCATTTGGATATAATAACCAGTCAACGCCTCCATTAAAAACGAAATCTTTGTTATTTTGCCATTTGAATGGGTTACCATCTGAAATTTTTACAACAGGTGACGATAATCGTTCTATATCGGACTTGGCAGCATCTCTAAATGAATAATCTTGAAAAGATTCAAACTCAAAATGTAATTTTATATGTTTAGTTGGAGTGAGGCTTGAATTCCTCAGAACAAGCTGAAAATGAGGGTATCCCTGGCTTACCTCTGCTAAACCCGGCAATGTTGTACGCTTGCTAATATGCGACAATGGCTCAACAGGTGTAACACCTAACTCTAAATCAATCTCTCTGCTTTTTTCGGTGTTGTGAAGTAATGGCAGAATTTTATCATCTTCTAACCATGAAATATTAGGCCGAAGCTCCTTACATCTGTGAATTAGTGTTGGAAGTATTCCATGACGATCACAATAATTGATCAACTCTCTTGCTTTGTCATCTAATGTTTCGCCAGGCAAATTCTCATATCTGATTTCCAAATCAAAACACAGGCTTCGTAATTCGCCTTTGTTGAAATGAGAAATTATTTGTTCACGCAATTTTGCCTTCGTCATCATGATATTATTCTTCGTGAAACGTTACCTTCTAACAGTTTTTTTAACCATAAGTTACATGTGTTTATTTGCAATGAGTATACATTATTCGGCGCATGGTTCAATTTATTGACATCGGAAAGAGTGTCTAGCACACAATTGATTGTTGTCTTTTGTCCGCAGCCAGCACATCTATGACCTTCCCCCGGAAATTTTGTTATACTTGGGTCTATGACCGACAGTAATATTCGCAACTTTTGTATCATTGCTCACATAGATCACGGTAAATCCACTCTGGCTGACCGGCTCTTGCAGGCCACCCATACCCTCTCCGACCGGGAAATGCAGGAGCAAGTGCTGGACAGCATGGATTTGGAACGGGAAAAAGGCGTCACCATCAAAGCCTCGGCCGTGCGCATGACTTACACGGCGCAGGACGGCAACGAGTACGTCCTCAATCTGATTGACACCCCCGGCCACGTAGACTTCTCCTACGAAGTCAGCCGCGCCCTGCAAGCCTGCGAAGGGGCCATCCTGGTGGTAGACGCCACCCAGGGCATCGAAGCCCAAACCCTGGCCAACCTCTACCTGGCCATCGAAGCCGACCTGGAAATCATTCCCGTCATCAACAAGATTGATCTGCCGGCCGCCATGCCGGAAGATGTGGCCGAGGAAATCGAAAACATTACCGGCATCCCGGCCGAAGACGCCATCCCCATCAGTGCCAAGACCGGCGAAAATATCGAGGCGGTTCTGGAAGCGGTGGTCAAACACGTGCCGCCCCCCCAGGTGGATACCGAAAAACCGCTGCGCGCCCTCGTCTTTGATTCTCATTACGATTCCTACAAAGGCGTCATTGCTTATGTGCGCGTGTTTGATGGGGCCATCCATAAGCGGGAATGGATTCGGATGATGTCCAACGACGTGGCGGTCGAACCCATCGAAATTGGCGTCTTTACGCCCGGCCTCACCCCGACGGATCGTTTGCAGGCAGGCGAGGTGGGCTACATTGCCACCGGCCTGAAAACGGTGCGCGAATGCCGCGTGGGCGACACCATCACCCTGCGCGACAAACCGGCCGCCGAACCATTACATGGCTACCAAACCGTCAAGCCAATGGTCTTTGCTGGTTTTTACCCGACCGAAGGGGAAGATTACGCCCTGCTCAAAGAGGCCCTGGAGCGGTTGCAGCTCAACGACGCCGCTCTGGTATATGAGCCGGAAACGTCCACCGCCCTCAATTTTGGTTTTCGCTGCGGCTTTTTGGGGCTGTTCCACATGGAAATTGTACAGGAACGGCTGGAGCGGGAGTACGATCTGGATTTGATCGCCACTGCACCCAGCGTGCGCTATGAAGTGGTGATGGCCCATACTGGCGAAGTGCGCGTCATTGACAGCCCGGCCGATTTGCCCGATCCCTCGACCATTGAGGAGGTGCGGGAGCCGTGGATGGATGTGCAGATTTTCATGCCGGACGAATATTATGGCGTCATCATGGATTTGGCAGTGAAACGGCGCGGCCAGTTGACCGGGCAGGAGTATCCCGCACCGGGCCGGGTGGTTTTGCGTTTTGATTTGCCGCTTTCCGAGATTATTGTGGATTTTTACGACAAGTTGAAGAGTGGCACGCGCGGTTATGCTTCGATGGATTATGAATTTAAGGAGTATCGCGCCTCCGATTTGGTGAAGCTGGACGTGCTGGTGAACAAGGTTCCCGTGGACGCTCTGGCAATGATTGTCCACCGGGATGAGGCGTATCATCGCGGGCAGAAGGTGGTTTCGGCCCTGACGAAGAAAATTCCACGCCAGATGTTTGAAGTGCCCATTCAGGCGGCCGTAGGCAACAAGGTTCTCAGCCGGGCCAATGTGAAGGCACTGCGCAAGGATGTGCTGGCTAAATGTTACGGCGGCGACGTGTCCCGCAAGCGCAAGCTGCTGGAAAAGCAGAAGAAGGGCAAGAAGCGCATGAAGATGATCGGCACGGTGGAAGTGCCGCAGGAAGCGTTTATGTCGGTGCTGCGGCTGGATGACTGAACCACGGAACCACGGATTTTCACAGTTTGGTGGATTTTCACGAATTTTTGTCTGTGTTAATTGGTTGAATCGGTGTTGGGCCGTGGTTTGTTTTTGCCTAATCCCCCATGTATAAATCTCTTGTTTTTCCTCTTTTGGCCCGAATGGATGCGGAAGCAGCACATGAACGGGCGTTACGGCTGTTGGCATGGGGGCAGGGGGGGTGGCGACGGCCGTTTCTGCAAAAACTCGCCGGAGACATTCCGCAAAAACCCGTTTCCCTGTGGGGACTAACGTTTTCTAATGTATTAGGGATGGCTGCCGGTTTTGACAAGGAAGTGCGGGTGGCAGAGGGGCTGGCTTTGCTAGGGTTTGGTCATGTGGAAGTGGGTACGCTGACGCCGCGCCCCCAGGTGGGTAATCCCCGGCCCCGTATTTTTCGCCTGCGGCAAGACGAGGCATTGATTAACCGGATGGGTTTCCCTAATGCCGGGGTGGACACGGCCGTAGCCAGCTTGCGTCAGTTATCAGTGATCAGTGGTCAGTATTCAGTGGGGGGGCGCGGTTATGTTTTGGGGGTGAGTTTGGGTAAGCAGAAAGAAACCCCGCTGGCCGACGCTGCGCAGGATTATACGGCCGTCATGGAAAAAGTATACCCTTACGCTGATTACCTGGCCGTCAATATCAGTTCCCCCAACACGCCGGGGCTGCGTGATTTGCAGGGGGGCGATTACTTGTACCAGCTTTTACGCGTTCTGACGCGGGCTAACTGGCAGTTTTCCCAGCAGTTTAAAGTGCGGCGACGGCCGTTACTGGTTAAGATCGCCCCCGACCTGACCTGGCCGGAACTGGACGGGATATTGACGGCCGTACAGGACACCCGCATAGACGGCATCATCGCCACCAACACCACCACTTCCCGCGTCGGCTTGACCGATCCGGCTCAAACAGAAAGCGGCGGCCTCAGCGGACGGCCGTTGCGCCAGTCCAGCACAGAAATTATCGCCTATATCCACAAGCAGACCGGCGGCAAACTGCCCGTCATCGGCGTTGGCGGCGTGGCCTCGGCGGCTGACGTGCAGGCCAAGCTGGATGCGGGGGCTTCCCTGGTGCAGCTTTACACCGCTCTCATTTACGAAGGGCCGCGCTTGCCTGGCCGCATCCTGCGCCAGTTGTCATAGCTGACGATTGCTCGTTGAAAGGGTGACGGGATACGGCCGTTGGGCGAAATTTTCCTGAGTACAGGCAATCCCGTGTTATAATAAAGTCCTGAAAACTCCGGAAAAGTTCGACGTGACAAATCAACACATTTGTGAGATGAATAGGGGAATGAAAAACTACACGAATATCTCCAACCCATACTGGAAAATTTCAACGACAAGCGCGTTGTAGACAAGATAAAGCAGAC
>JAJRTP010000237.1 GCA_024278255.1 Chloroflexota bacterium
GCACAAACCGGAATTATGCTGAAGTAATCCTGTTTTTCGTTACTTGTTTTCTGTTTGATTTGCCATATTTGGGTAAACAAATGATTTTATTGGGGTACATTTAGAATTGCTGCCAGCCACCCGATCGTAAAAATCGGCCCGATTGTACCTCCCAGTTTGTGATAATTTGCTCAATAATCCGGTTTGACGGCCGTTTTTTGTTATACTTCTGCGGATGGTGCAAGGTTGCAGGGTGTTTTTTACTCTGCAACTCTGCTCCTTTTGTAGTGAGGTAAATTGTGAAGCATTATCTGATATTTTTAAGTTTGCTCCTGACCGTATCGGTGGTTGGCTGCCAGCAACAGGCAGCCGCTACCCCGACGCCTTTCCCCACGGTGGCGACACCGGCTACGCCCGCGGCTACAGATACGGCCGTGCCGCCCACCGCCACAACACTCCCCCAACCGACCAATACGCCCACGCCGCAGCCCGAACCAACGGATACAGTCATCACTGAACCCACCGCCGAAGCCAGCGAAATCCTGCCGGAAAGCGAGGAACCTGTCTTGTCTATTGAGCAGCCTGCGGGCGGGGACACTTTAATAGCAGGTCAGGAAGTCGCCATCAAAGGCCAGGTACAGCCCGTACCGGAAGAGCCGCTTTTGCTGCGCCTGACGATAACCGGCGGCGAAGAGGTGTGGCGCGATACGCCCGTGCCCGATCCCGACACCGGTCAATGGACGGTCACCGCTCCCATCCCGGCCCAATTTACCGGCCCGGCCCAGCTAACGGCCCAATTGGCCTCCAGCGGGGAAGCCACGGCCGTACTCCTCAATCTGGCCGCCAACCTGGAAGAAGACGGCCGTTTCATCACCCTGGACACACCCATTCCCGGCGCTAAAGCCGTGGCCGGGTTCGCCTTTTTATTTGAAGGGCAAATCAACCAGCCGCTGGATGACACGATTGTTTTGGCGGTGTTGGCCCAGGATTGTCAGGATACAACGACAGCAGTCAATATCACCGTTCCCGGCGGCCATTATGTGGGCATCACCATTCTGCCGGAAAATGCGCCCACGGAGTCTGGTTGTGCTGTGGCCCGCACCGGCAACCGGGATGATGAAAACGGCCGTGAAGCCCGCATCCCCATCACCATCCAACCGGCAGATGACACCAACACTATCATTCTGCAACTGGCAGAGTTAACTACGCCCCAGTTCACACCCGGCCAGGCCACGGAGCTAAATGGGATTGCCATTCACGCCCCCAACAACATCGTGGCCCTGCGCCTGGAGGTGGATACGCCGGCTGCCGGCTTGAATCTGATTACGGAGAGTACGGCCGTACCCGACACATTTGGCTTGTGGACGGCCGTGCTGGACGTTCCGGCCGACGCTCCCACCGGCGAAGCCATCCTGACCATCACCGTGGGTGAAACCGGCGACGCTTACCGGGAAATCCGTCTGGTAGTGCAGATTACTGGCTAAGGAACGAGAATTGTTTAAGCTGCGCGTAGAAGTTCAACTTCTCAGAGAAGTTGAACTTCTAGTTCCGTAAGTTATTTAATCCCTGTTCCTAAACGGCCGTTCTCCGTAATCATTTCATAATGATTTGTTCACATTTGGTTTAGATGTGCGGCAGATAATACGGACATAAATTTCACAGGAGTGCCTGGCACTTACACACCAAAAAAGGAAAACCATGCTCATCAAGAAAAAAACCGGTATTGAAATACCTTCATCGGAAATCACACCCAAATCCCTCTATCTGTCGCGGCGTCAATTCATGACCGCTGGGACACTGTTGGCGGCCGGCGGCTTGTTAGCTGCCTGCGCCCCCGGCCAATCGGCTCCGGCCGGCGAAGAATCCGCGGCCGCAGCCCCCGGCCCTGGTACCGTCAGCGCCGAGACCGACGAATTGGGCGATCCGCTCAACAGCTACGAGGACATCACCACCTACAATAATTACTACGAATTCAACACCACCAAAGACGGCCCGGCCAAATTGGCAAAAAATTTCCCCACTTCCCCCTGGCAGGTCGAAGTGAGCGGCCTGGTTAACAAGCCCAAAACATATGCTATGGAAGACCTTCTCAAATTTGAGCAGGAAGAGCGCATTTATCGCCTGCGCTGTGTGGAAGCCTGGTCTATGGTCATTCCCTGGCTTGGTTTCCCTCTCGCCAAAATTCTGAATGAAGTAGAACCGACGGCAGAAGCCACCTTTGTCCGCTTTGAAGCCGTCGAAGATCCCAAAAATATGCCCGGTCAGAACAACCCCATGTTCCCCTGGCCTTATGTGGAAGGGCTGCGCCTGGATGAGGCCATGAATGATTTGGCTATTCTCAGCACCGGACTGTACGGCGAAACACTCACCCCGCAAAACGGTGCGCCTATTCGCCTGGTAACACCGTGGAAATATGGCTTCAAGAGCATCAAGGCCATCGTCAAGATTGAATTGGTAGATTACATGCCAACTTCCTTATGGATGGAATCGGCCCCGCGGGAGTATGGCTTTTACTCCAACGTCAATCCCAACGTGAACCATCCCCGCTGGTCTCAAGCCACAGAACGGCGCATCGGAGAACTGGGCCGCCGGGAAACGCTGATGTTTAATGGCTATGAGGAACAGGTAGCCCATATGTATCCCGATCCCGATTACGATACGCATTTATAATGTATTACGTATTGCGTATTGCGTATAAAAACCGCCTTACGTAATATGAAATACGCAATACGCTGGTAAAATATCATGCAATTATCTCAACCCATGACTAACATCCGTAAACTGGATCGCAAAACCACGACAAAGCTGCTGCGAATTGGCGGCCATCTGCTGGCGCTGTACCCGTTGGCTGCTCTTCTCCTGGCTTATCGGACAAACGGGCTGGGGGCCGATCCGGTGCGGGAAATTTTGCTCCGCACGGCCGAGCCGGCGCTGGTTTTTCTGATTTTATCTCTCGCCATCAC
>JAJRTP010000238.1 GCA_024278255.1 Chloroflexota bacterium
GGATGGTATAGATAAAGGCGCCCAGGAGCAGGAAGAAGGCCATCGCCGGGTTAAAGGGGAGAACGATCAGGATGGGAACGATGATGAGCAGGCCGCTGATGACTGGAACCCATTTGGGATTTTTGATGTCGCCATTGACTAACGGCCGTTTCCGGGTACGGTTCATAGACCCATCCGAATGACGCTCCCAATACTGGTTAAAAGAGGACGAACCGGCCGCCGCCATTCCGCCGGTTAGCCAGAGAAGAAGCAGCGTACCCAGGCCCGGCCAGCCTCCGGCTGCCAAAAATGCGCCGCCAGTTGCAGCTAACAAAAGCAAAAAAACGATGCGCAGTTTGAAAAGGACGACAATGAGATTCATTGTTTCCTGCCATTTGCTGCCGGTTTGGACAGAGGCGGCGTCAAGGTTGACGGCCGTTTCACTTTCCTGCGCTTCAGTTGTATTCGTTAAGGACATGATTCCTCCGGGCTGTCTGTGTGGACACGCTCGCTTTCGTTTACTTGACTGGAATTGTAACAAGGTTCATAAAGGGATACAAACGTGATGGCGTGATGCGTGATGCGTGATAGGATTGAAGCAATGACGACGCTGCGACGATATTTGCATGAACCGGTGAATGCGCTGACCCATTTGCTGGGTGCGGCCGTTTCTGTGGCCGGGCTGTTGATCCTGATTGTCCTCACCTGGGGCGATTGGCCCCGGCTGGCGACGATGGTGGTTTATGGGTTGAGTATGATATTTCTCTTCGCGGCCAGTTCCCTGATGCACGGCGTCAAGACCAGCCCGCGCTATCATTTTTGGCTGAACCGGTTGGATCACGCTGCCATTTTCCTGCTGATTGCCGGGACGTACACGCCAATTGCTTACAATCTGTTCCCTTCTCCCTGGAATTGGCTGATTTTGGTTGGGGTGTGGACGGCCGTACTCGTCGGCGTCTTCTACAAAACCACCAGCAAACAGATTCACGGCTTCCTCAACGTGAGCATTTACGTCATTTTGGGTTGGGGCGCGGCCTTACCCCTCTTTCTGGCGACCACAATGTTTAATCTGATTCCCTGGCAAGGGGTCTTGTGGCTGCTGGCCGGCGGGTTGATTTACTCCTTTGGCTTCCTCATTTACTATCGCCGCTGGCCTGACCCCTGGCCGGAGACCTTTGGCCACCACGAAATCTGGCATTTGTTTGTGATGGGCGGCTGCCTGTGTCACTATCTGTTTATCCTGTTGTATGTGGCAACTACTCGTTAGGTTGTTTCCGCACCCAAAACAGCGCCAGCGCCAGCAAGACCAGGAGCATGACCAGGGACAAAGAAAAGATCGGGGAGAGGCGGGGCGGCGGCTGAACAGGGCCTTTACCTGCCGCGTTTGCTTTGGGGAGGGGATCGGGCGGCGCGGTATTGTCCTCTGCGGTTGGCGGTGTGGGGGTGACGGCCGTATCCCCCAATGCCAGTAGATACGTCACAATCATTTCCACCTGTTCCGGCGAGAGCCGCTCGCCATAATACTGGGGCATCACATCGGTCAGGCACGGCCCGTTGGGGCATTCCGGGGCAATAAACGCATTCGGCTCCAGGATAGATTGGCGCAGGTACGCTTCCCCGGAAACCCCGGCAATGCGCTCTCCCGCCACAGCCCCGACGTTCGTCAAATCCGGTCCCACCTTGCGCGCTTCGCCCAACGCGCCAATTACGTGACAGGAGCCGCAGCCCTCATTCAGGATGACCTCTTCCACCGTTTCCCCTTCAATGGGGCGGGGCGTAGGTGTGGGCGAGGGAGTAAGATCGGGCGGCGGCGTGGGGGAGGGCGATGGCGCAGTGGCGGGGATGGGGGTGAGGGCAATCTCTTCCGTTTCGGGTTGGTTGTTGGGGCCGCCGGGGATGGCGCGCAGAATGGCTTCGCATTGGTTGATGCCCGGTTCTGGATCAGGCATACACCACAGAGGATCGCTTTGTTTGGTTTTGAGTAGCGGCACAAACCAGAACACCACGTCTTCGCCGGAGATCGGATCGCCGTTGATCCATTGGCGCGGCGGCTGGTAGGTATCGCCGGGGCCGGTGACGACGGGGCCGGCCCCTTCATCTTCGTTATCCTGCAGGATGAAAAAGTAGGCTTCATCCTGCCCCAGGGGATCGGTCGGTACCATTTGCCAGATGTAACGGGTGTCATTGTGGCTGGCGGCTACTTTACTCCCGGTGTTCGAGAGGTTGACGACGTCGCCTTCGCTGCCCAGAAGATCGTTTTCGCCCAGCAGCGGCGTTTCCACAAAAGGATGCAATTCTATTTCTGTTTCCGCTTCCACCCATTCTGCGCCATCCCAAACTTGTACCTCGTGATTGTCGGGGCCGTCCAAATCCACGTCAATGCGCCAAAACGGCCGGTAGATGGATAAATCATCGCAGCCCGGCCCGTGGGAGGTAAAGCGGAAGTCCAGACGGCCGTCATCATAAAACTGGATGATTTGCTCGTAACGGTAGCAGCAAATGCAGTTGGGCCAGCGGATAAATTCGGTGAAAAGCTGGCGCACTTCAAATCCGTCGGTAAATTCATTCAATTCAGTGTCGCCGTAGGCCCGGACGGTGGCGTTGAAGCCGATTTCGTCCCGGTAGCCGCCGGGCCAACTGGGATACCACGCTTCAATTTGGGTGATTTTGGCGCTGGAAAAAATGAGTGTGTCGTCAAAAGTAGCGTCGGTAAAGTTGAGGCCGTCGTGAGCCGTCATTTCCCAGCAGACGCTCCAGCCGTTTTGCTCCGCGCAGCCGTCGTCGTAAGTGCCGCGCTGGGCCACAGGCATCTCTACATCCAGGTCGGGGCGGCCGCGGGTGTAAAAGGTGCGGGCTACTTTGCCTTGTTCCAGGTTGACGAAAATGTGGAAAACACGGCCGTCACCCGCCGGAGATGCAAACGTCAAATCCACACACCAGTCGTCCCGGCAGTCATTGTCAGCCAGCCAGCCGGACATGGGGATCATCACCGGGTTGGCCGCGCCGATGTCGCCCAGGATGGCCTGCACCTGGGGATCGGCCGCGGCAATTTCCATTGTGCGGTCCAAGATGTATTGGCTGCCAGGAGGCCGGGCCAGGGCATCTGTCCACTGCGCTTCGACAGATTTTGTTTTCAGGTTGACGATGGCGTTAATTGTGCCGCCGTTCGTCATGTCATAGTAGATGACGTGAGCGCAGTCCGTCCCGCAGTCCCATTGTAGGCCCTCGCTCCGGCCCAGGCGTACTGCTTCTACAAACTGGACGTTTTCTTGTTCCTGGATGGCGCTGAGTTGGGGAATGACGGCCGTTAGTTGTTCCGGGGAAAAAAGGCGGTCAGGTTTGGCGCCCATATCGAGCATCTGTTTCCCTTTGGCAACGGCGATTTGGATACGGCCGTTTTCCGCCGCGCGCAGCCAAAAAATCTGGCCGATGAGTATGACAAGGGCAACTGCAATTAATCGGATGGCAGCCCGTTGGCGTGGCGTTGTCTTCATAGTATGCTCGTGCCATAATCATACCATGCCGCATTTTCGGGGCAACCGGATGTGATCCGGTACGTTTGCCGGGAAAAGAAAAACCACCGGTTTCGGCCGGTGGTTGAAATTTCTTGAAAGCCTGGATATAAGCTATCTTCAATTGGGCGCTGGTTTAAGCCTGTTTACCTGAATGTTTTCTGTGATGGGCCGCCAGCAGACCGCAAAATGTTTTTGTGATTAGTTAGGCTCTCAACTGCCTTTAGTAAAGCCTAACTCTCTTACATTCAAGCTGAAGATTTGTAGAACGATTTTGCAAATCGTTCTTTGGGCGATTTACAAAATCGCCCA
>JAJRTP010000239.1 GCA_024278255.1 Chloroflexota bacterium
AATGAAAATTGGCCCATAGCTGTGCCTGATGCGATTATCGCAGCGACGGCCGTCCAATATAACTTGACTTTGGTCACGCTCAACCAAAAAGATTTCCGGAAAATACCAGGATTAAGCATCTTTCCTTTTCCTCAAAATGAATAGCGTTCCCCCCAATCTAAAAAATCTGACGGTTGCTTTGCTGGCCTGGTGGGATACCGGGCACGCCGACCTGCCCTGGCGTAAAACACGCGACCCGTATGCCGTTTGGGTGGCGGAAGTGATGCTGCAACAGACGCAGATTGCCACGGTTATCCCGTATTATGAACGCTGGCTGGCCCACTTTCCCACGGTACAGGCATTGGCGGAGGCGTCGCTGGATGAGGCGCTGAAGTTGTGGGAAGGGTTGGGCTATTACGGCCGTGCCCGCAACCTCCATGCCGCCGCTCAAACAGTTGTGAATGAGTATGACGGCCGTATCCCCACAACCGCCGCCGACCTGGTGAAACTGAAAGGCATCGGCCGTTACACCGCCAACGCCGTCGCTTCCATCGCTTACAACGAAGCCGTGCCCGTTCTGGATGGTAACGTCATCCGCGTTCTCAGCCGCCTTACTGATTTTGCCGAGGACGTGACCACAACCCCCGCCAAAAAACAGTTATGGCAGATGGCGGCGGAACTCGTCCCGGCAGAACGCCCCGGCGACTACAACCAGGCTCTCATGGAATTGGGACAGACGTTGTGTTTGCCAACCAAAACGGATTGTGTGGTTTGTCCGCTCACGGCCGTATGCCTGGCCCGGCAGCGCGGTACGCAGATGGAGCGTCCGGTGCGCCCGCCGCGCAAGCGGACGCCGCACTACGACGTGGTGGCCGGGATTATCTGGCAGAATGGGGTGTCGCCGCAGGAAGGGGGTAAGTTTTTGATTGCGCAACGGCCGTTAAACGGCTTGCTCGGCGGCTTGTGGGAGTTTCCCGGCGGCAAACAAGAACCAGATGAAACGCTGCCCCAGGCACTGGAGCGCGAAATTCGGGAAGAAATGGATATGACGATTCGTGCGGATCAGTTCCTCACCAGCATCAAACACGCCTACACCCACTTTCGCATCACTCTGCACGCCTTCCACGCCGCCCATCTCCGCGGCGAACCGCAGCACATTGGCGTGGCCGATCACGCCTGGGTCACGTTGGCCGATCTGGACAAATATGCCTTCGCCGTCACCGACCAGCAAATCATCACTGCGCTCCGCGGCCGGTAATCGGTAATCGGTGACCGGTAATCGGCAGCCGACTACTCGACTACCCGACTACCCAACTACAAGACTACCCGACTACTCGACTAATTCACGTCCTGTTAATTGTCATTTGCCCTCTGCGATGTATCATACGATTTATGTCATCAGATACCTTGTCTTCAGGCCAGCTAAGTCTGGTTGGTATTTCTTCCGCCGCTTTGGCTGCTTTTCGGGAAGCGGTGCTGGCTGCCCGCGACCAGGATTATTGGCAGGCCATCCAATACTACGGCGAAGCGCTGCAATTTCAGCAGACGCCGGATGAGTTCCGGGCGCGCCTGTTTGAATACCGGGGGCAGTGTTTCTGGTTGGTGGGTGAATTTCGGGCGGCGGAGAAAGATTATAACGAATCGCTGACGACGAGTGACAGTCCGGAGCAAATTTCGCGGGCGCACGTGCGGTTGGGGGAAATGGCCGATTTTCAGGGGGAATACGGCCGTGCCGAAAAACTATTCCGCCAGGCCTTACAGGAAGGTGTCACGGCCGAAAATCTACTGGTGATTGGCCGGGCCAGACGCGGTCTGGGCATTGTCCACCGGCGACAGGGGAATACGGAAAAAGCGCTCAGCCATCTGACCCAGGCATTAACGGCCGTGCGTCAGGCGGGCGAGATGCGTGAACAAGGCCGGGTGCTGATTAGTTTGGGGCGTACCCATCAGGCGCGGGGTGACTACCAGCTTGCCCTTAATGCCTATGGCGAAGCCCGCACCATTCTGGAAAATTTGCACGACAGGTGGCGCATTGCCCAGGTGATCAATTATATTGGCGAATGCCACCAAGCTCTTTACGATATTGAGGTGGCCCTGACCCATCACCAGGAAGCACTGCGTATGACCACGGAACTGGATGCCGTCATTCTGACACCGGAAATAAAGCGGAATGTAGGCATTGATCTGGTGGAAACAGGGCAATATGAAGCCGGGCTAATGTATTTGCAGGCATCTCTGGAAGGCGCGCGCGAATTGGGCAACCGGGAGTACGAGGCGTATTCGCTCTATCATCTGGGACGGGTATACACGGTGCATGAAGATTACGAGCAGGCCGGACGCGGTATAGACGCCCTGTATAAAGTGGCTGACATGCTGGATGCAGATCGGTTTCGGGCGCTGGCCGCTTTTGCCCGGGGCGAATTATTATTCCATGAAGAACGACGAGTGGAAGCAATGGCGGAGTTGAATGTGGCGATGTTGGCGGCGCAAACGGCCGTAGACCGGGGTATCCTCTGGAAACTGCACGCCACCATGAGCCACGTGGCCGATAATGCCGCTATCGCCGCCGTCCATCGCACCATTGCCGCCGACTTCATCCGCCAGACGGCCGAACCGCTGGAAGACCCCCGTCTCAAAGCCACCTTTTTACACGCGCCGCCCGTCCTGGCTGTACTGCAAGCCGCCCGGATCGATCCGGATTCTCTCTGACGTATTACGTATTTCGTATTGCGTAGAATATTGCCTGATACGCAATACGCAATACGCAATAAATTTTCGCATGAAGTTCAGTAAAACAGCTTATTGGCTCAAAGAACGGGGCCGGGATGCGGTCTTTTGGCCGTACAATCTGGCGCGGGATTTTCCGGCGCGGCTGCGCCGGTTGGGGCAAACCGGGCGGGAAGGGCTGGCGGGTCTCATAACCTTTTTCCCGGAAAGCGCACGGGTTGTAAAAAAGGGAGAAGCTCGTATCTGGTTGGGCCAGGCAGGACGACGTTTTGCGGGCTGGCTGCACCGGCTGGTTGTGCAGTTGTTTGATTTGGTGGGCGGGCCGGAGATTGCCCAGTTTTTTATGCACCTGTTTACCCATACTACACCGTTAACGGCCGTAGAAAAAGAAATGATGCAGGCGATTCTGGGCGAGAATGCCCTGCGCTGGCAGGATGTACGGGTGGCAGAGGGCGGTTTGTACGATTGGTTGTTCCGGCACAATGGCAATCTGGCTTTTACTACCTGGGACACGATCAATTTTCCTCGCTATGGCCGTCACACCCGCCAAAACTTGCCCATTGTCGTCCATGAACTGACCCACGTCTACCAATACCATCATGTTGGCACACGCTACATGACGGAAGCGATCTACATGCTCATCACCACCAAACGGGACTGCTACCAATATGGCGGGCCGGATGGTTTGCAACAGGCGGCGGCTGACGGCCGTACCCTCTCCCAATTCAACCGCGAGCAGCAAGCCCAAATCATCCAGGACTACTACACCCGGCAAACTACCGGCCAGGACACCACCCCTTATCACCCCTTCCTGGAACAAATGTGCCACGGCCGTCTCTAACCCCTCACGCCCCGTTTTGCCCAATTACCCTCTTATGATAAGGTAGTATCATGTCTGCCAACATACGCCGGATGCGGTTGGTATCACTCATCTTGTTAGGCGCTGTTTTCTCCGCCGCCTGCCAGCCGCAGCCGGAAATCGAGCCGGATCAGGCGACGCAGCCGGTTACAGAAACAATTGTTGCCCCGACCGCTGTGCCTCAATTCCCCCCTGTGCGGCCCCCGGAAAACGGTCTCGGTAAGCATCTTGTTGTTTGTACCATCCACGAACCAGTTACCCTTTACCGGCACGAAGCCAACAGCCTGGTAGAAGAGGCCCTCCTGCACGCTATCTACGAGAATGATGTGACCTGGCTGGATTACGAATACCAGGCACAGGGCCTGGTAAAAATCCCCACGTTGGCCGACGGGGATGTGCGCTTGCAGTCGGTGAAGGTGCAGGCCGGGGATAAGGTGGTGGATATTTACGGCCGTATCCAACGCTTGTTGCCGGGTGTAGAAGTGATGAACTCCGCCGGGGAAATCGCCACCTTTGACGGCACACCCCTTCTTATGCGCCAAATGCTCGTTGATTTTAGTATGAAACCCCGCTTTTGGTCGGAGGGCACGGCCGTGACTGCCGAGGATTCCGTCTTCAGCTACGGTATGGCTGCTGCCGCCAACCGTGCCGATTACAAAATCCAACGCACTGCCGACTACGAATCTACAGGCAACCTGACTACGCGCTGGACAGGTATCCCCGGCTTTATGGACGCTGCCTATCCTGCCAACTTTTGGGGGCCGCTGCCCCGCCATCTGCTGGGCCGCTACCAGCCGGAGGAACTGCCTTTGCTGGCGGAGTCTGCCCGTCTGCCCGTCGGTGACGGCCCTTTCCGTATAACGGAATGGCTGCCCGGCAAATCCATCCGCCTGGAACCCAATCCTGCCTATTACCGGCAGGATGAGGGGCTGCCTCGCCTGGACAGCGTGACATTTCGCTTTCTGCCGGACACGAACAGTGTCGTCAATCAGCTTCTCAGCGGCGACTGCGATGTGGGGATGCAGGACAGTGTGAGCGCGGCCGATACGCCACTCTTTCTGGACATGGCGGCGAATGGGCTGCTGACGCCTTACTTTCAGCCGGGCACAGTTTACGAGCATATTGATTTTGGCGTCAATTCCTGGGGGCAGTATGGTGATGGTTACGGCCGTCCCGATTGGTTTGAAGATGTGCGGGTACGGCAGGCGATTGCTATGTGTACAGACAGGCAGCGCATGGCGGATGAACTGGTTTACGGCCGTTCCCCCATCCTGTCCACCTTCATCCCTCCCGGCCACCCTCTTTACGCGCCGGATGCCGTCACTGTCTGGCCTTATGACCCGGCAGCCGCCAATGTTTTGTTGGATGAAGCCGGTTTTCTGGATGAGAATGAGGATGGCCGGCGTGAAGACCCCAAAACGGGACGGCCGTTTGCTATAACCATTGGTGCGGCGGCCGGCAGCGATATGCGTCTCAAGCTGTTCCAGATTTTCAGCGAAAACATGCGCGACTGCGGCCTGGAGGTAACGTCTCGTTTTTATCTGCCTTCGGAATGGTACGGCGACAGTGACAGCCCCCTGTTTGGCCGCCGCTTTGATCTGGCCGAATTTGAATGGCCGGTGGGGAATCCCCCCCTGTGTTACCTGTACGCTTCCTGGCAGATTACCGGCCCGGCCAATGAATTGAACCCGGATACGGGACGGCCGTATGGCGGTTGGGACGGATTGAACGATACGGGCTGGTGGGATACCTTCTACGATGCAGCCTGTTTGGCCGCCATAAACACGCTGCCCGGTACCGGCCAGTACAACAACAATTATTTCGAGACCCAACGGGTATTCTCCCAAAATATTCCCGCCCTTCCCTTGTTTTTACGCTTGAAGGTAGCTCTCACCCGGCCGGAAGTACAAAATTTCAACCTGAACAGCACCCAAAATTCTGAATTTTGGAATTTTTATGAAATTGATGTACAAAACTGATGAGTGATTTATCCAGCAGAAAAATGGATTTTTAATGCCTGTAATGTGTTGACACTGTTTGGCAGGCGTTATGTCACTACTTTGACACTCGCAGCAAGGTGGGTATAATTGGCGCAATGAAAGTTGCCTTTTGTAATAAAGACCACTGTTATTGAGGATAGATTTGGGAGCCGGGTTAAATTCAATAGTTCAAACAACATGGGATAAGCTCATATGAGTTTTTGCTCACAGTTTTTTTATAGAGATAGAGTGTGTTTTGGGGATACGGCCGTCAAGCCATAACCTGAAGCACATTCTCTTTGCTTGCCTGTAAGACATATTTTGTTGGAAGGAGGTGATGTAGCGACGTAAAATTGTTTGACTAAGTCCGCTAAGGGCAGCCCAAATAGGGCAGTCCGCAAAGTGGATTGTCCCAGAAGAGGGCAAATGTATAACATTTAACCATACAAAAATTTTTGGAGGAGACAAATGTCAAAAAAATTGTTTATTGTTTTAGCTGCGTTTGCAGCCCTCGGTTTGGTTCTCGTCGCCTGTGGCGGCACTGCCGAACCAGAAGTAGTTGAAGTAACCCGCGTTGTTACCGAAACTGTTGTCGAAACTGTTGTAGAAGAAGGCCAGCCCGTAGAAGTTACCCGGATTGTTACTGAAACCATTGTGGAAACTGTTGTTCAGGAAGCTCCGGCAGAAGAAGCGGCCACCGGCGAATGCTGTGACAACTACACCATCGGTATCTTTGAAGACCCGCTGACCACCAACTATTGGAGCTATCTTGGCCCTAACAACTCTGTCTGGACAGCCTATATTATGGATGGTGTTGCCACATCCTTGTATACCCTGTCTGACCAACGTTTTGATTTCGTACCTTCCCTGGCCAAAGACCTGCCTCCGGAACCGGTGGAAGAGGGTGATTTCTACACCATTACCGTCGAAATGCTGGAAGGTCCTGTCTGGAGCGATGGCGAACCGATTACGGCTAACGATGTTGCTTTTACCGCAAATACTACTATTGAATTGGAACTTACCGGTAACTGGGCTTCCGCTTATGGGACGGCCGCGACCAATCTTGACCACGTAGAAGTCGTTGATGATTATACCGTCAAATTCTTCTTCACTGAGATCCCCGGCCTGTCTCAATGGCAGTATGGTGTTGCTCAAAGTCCGATCTTACCGGAACACGTCTGGGCCGATACGGTTGCGGAAGCCAAAACTTTCATAGCTGATGTGACAGCCCCCGAAGTGGAGCGTCCTGAAGATTGTGAAGCCGAAGACCTGAGCGACGAGGCCAAAGCCGCTTGCGAAGAATGGGGTACATACGACGAAGCCTTTGAAAATGCTCGTGAGACCTTGTACGGGGCTGAAGCGCCCAGCAATGTTGCTGGCGGCGGTTACACCACGGATCAATTTGAAGCCGGTGCATTTGTACAGCGCGCCAAGAACCCCAACTATTTCTTCACAGGCGCCCAGATTGTGGAAACAGATGATGGGCAATGGGCCCAAACTCTGGCCGATGGCACAACCCGTACTGCTTACGGGGATGGCTCCGGCGAAGCTACGTTGGATTATGTAGGCGGTCCTTACAGCGAAAATGTTATCTTTTCCTTGTACGGTGACCAGAGCGCTGCTTTCCTGGCCCTGGCCAATGGCGAAGTGGATTACGTTTTGAATCCCTTGAGTCTGGCTCGCGGTTTGCGTGAACAGGCCCAGCAAGGGGAAGGCGTTGTCACTTACACCAATCCCGATAACGGTCTGTTCTATCTGGCCTTCAATATGCGCAAAGAGCCATATTCCTTGCCTGAATTCCGTCAGGCCGTAGAATTGCTTACCGACAAAGAATTCGTAGCTGACAGCGTATTGCAAGGTTCCATTGACCCCACCTATTCCGTCGTACCTCCCGGCAATGTTTTCTGGTTCAACGATGAAGTGACCAGTGAAAGCGTTGGTATGAGCCGTAGCGCACGTTTGAATGCCGCTATCGCCGTTCTGGAAGACGCCGGCTGGACATGGGATACAAAACCGGAATGGGATCAGGAAGATGAATCGGCTGAAAACGTAGTTCCGGGGACAGGTTTGCGTATGCCTAATGGCGAACTGATGCCCGAAACGACCATCCTTGGCCCTGGCCCCGCCTATGACCCGCAGCGTGCCAGCTTCAACCAATGGATTTCCGAATGGCTGCGTGAACTGGGTATGCCGGTCCAATCCGAACTGACCGGTTTTAACACTATTCTCAACCCGGTATTCGTTGACGCCAACTTTGACATGTACATTCTGGGTTGGGGTCTGACGATCTACCCGGATTATCTCTGCGACTTCTTCGCCAGTTGGAACGATACAGCTACAACCGGTAATTACAACACGCCTGGTTACAACAATGCTGAATATGATGCTTTGTGTGAAACCTTCATGGCCGAAACCAACATTCAAGAAGCTCAGACTCAGGCTAAAGAGTTGCAGGCCTTCCTGGCTAAAGACTTGCCTTATATGCCTTTGTTCAACCGGCAGTCCATTGACCTGATTAACAAGCGGGTACAGCTTCCTTACACCGATGTGCTTGGTGGTATTGCTGATGCCAATGGTATGCAGGTAGATGCTCAGGTACTCAAATAAGTGCCTTCTCAAGTTTGTTTCTAAACTAAGAGGCTAAAAATGTCCTCCCGGAGATTGACCACAGTTCATATCTCCGGGAGGATGTTTTGGGTAACTTCTCAACACGCATGACATACTTGCTTAAGCGTGTCATGCTTCATAAGGAGCGTGAATATGTGGAGCTTTTTGGGTAGGCGCGTGGTACAAATGATCATCACTTTACTTTTGTTCCAGGCCGCCACTTTTTTCCTAATCGATGCGCAGCCGGGAGATGTTTCTGATCTTTTAACCGGTAATCCGCAAATCCCGCCCAGTGAACGCCAGCGGCTTAAGGAACAACTGGGATTAGACCGTCCCGTCCACGAACGTTTTGTCAAGTACATCCTCAACTTTTATCAAGGTGATTGGGGAGTTTCCTTTACCCAATATCCCCGGCCGGTGACAGATATTATTGCGGAACGGCTGCCCCGCACTTTAGTATTATTTTTGTCGGCGACTATTGTCTCGTTTTACGTGGGGTTTGTTTCCGGAAAGTACCTGGCCTGGCGACGCGGCGGATTTATTGAATATGGGTCTACCATAGGTGGCGTTGCCCTGTATACAGTATTTACACCCTGGTTTGCCTTAATGATGATCTGGCTTTTTGCGGTTACTTTAGGCTGGTTCCCGGCTGGAAAGTTTTTGAGTCCTATCAAATGGATTGGCGCCCCCGTTGATGCCAATACCGTTTTTATTCGCATGATTTGGACGACAATTTTGGCCTCACTCGTGGCGTTGGCTGGATATTGGTTCTCCAACCGTGTGGAACAGCGCTATCGTACGTTAATCCGCTTGCTGACGTTGCTGTTAGCCATGGCCGGACTGATTGCTTACTGGTACTTTAGCGGTCTGGGTGAATTTGCCTGGGATATTGCCAAACATATGGTTTTACCCATTCTCACAGTGACTTTAATTGCCTTTGGCGGTACGATGCTGCTTACTCGTACCAGTATGCTGGAGACCTTGCGCGAAGATTACATTCTGACTGCTCGTGCCAAAGGTCTATCCCAAAAACAAATACGGGACAAACATGCAGCCCGTAATGCTTTACTGCCTGTATGGACCAGCCTGGTCTTTGCCATTGGTTTTGCTGTCAGTGGGGGCATTGTCACGGAAAGTATCTTTTCCTGGCCCGGCATTGGTTTGACATTGTTAAACGCTTCTCTCACTGAAGATATTCCGCTGGCTATGGGGACATTGACAATTATTGGTGTCATGGTACTGGTCAGCCATCTGATAGCTGATATTGGGTATGCTTTCCTTGACCCACGCATTCGCGTTCACTAATAAACATAGGTTTGTAGAACGATTTGTCAAATCGTTTTATAGGTGATTGAACAAATTGCCTAACAATCTCTATGACACGGAGTAAATTATGACAAATTCTAGCGCAACATCTCCCGTGAGTGTTAAACATGACCCTATGTGGCGTATCCGTCTGCGTCTGTTGGGTAAAAGTGTACGTACTAACTGGAGCCTCTTTGTAGAAAACAAGGTGGGTGTTATTGGTTTGGGCGTTATTATTTTCTTTGGTTTGTTTGCTTTAGCCCACCCCATTATGATGAATACGGTTTGGTCGGAAGAAAAATCAGTGTATGATCCGATTGGTGGGCATGACAGCACGATTGCCTTTCATCCCGCGCCCCCTTCAGCCCGGCATTGGCTGGGAACCGACGCCAGAGGTACCGATATTTTGAGCCAGCTCATGTATAGTACCCGGTTTGAATTTGCTTTGGGTGTCATGGCCGCAGTTGTGACAGTGACTATTGCCACCACGATTGGTGCTTTGGCCGCTTATTTTGGCGGTATATTGGATACATTATTAATGCGTCTGGTAGATTTGGTGATCATGGTGCCCGGATTGGCTATTCTCATTGTTCTTAGCGCTCTGACAGAAGTAGGTATTCTGGAGTTAGCCATATTTATTGGCATATTGTCCGGGTTTGGCGGAACAGCTATTGTCATTAAATCACAGGGGTTGGGCATCAAGGTAAAGCCGTATATTGAGGCTGCCCGTGTAGCCGGCGGCGGCAGTGGGCATATCATTATGAAGCACATGATACCCAATCTTATGCCTATTGCTTTACTGTACATGATGTTTGTGGTGACCGGGGCTATCTTTACAGAAGCTGTTCTCTCCTTTTTTGGACTGACGGAAATTCCTATGAGTTGGGGCATTATGATCAACCTGACGTCAAACTTTGGCTATCTACTACGGTTTGACACATGGTGGTTGATTTTCCCGGCCAGTTTGGCGATTACATCGCTGTGTGCTGCGTTTTATCTCGTGGGTCGCGCTTTGGATGAGGTAGTAAACCCCAGGTTGAGAAGACGGTGATCAGTATTCAGTACTCAGTATTCAGTTTTCCGCACACCGAAAACTGAATACTGAGTACTGAAAACTGGCAATTTTGAAGAAAAGGAAGATTACTACATGGCAAATGTACTGTTGAATGTTGAAAATTTAACGATGCACTACACTACCCGTAAAGGGGATGTGTCGGCTGTGGATGATGTCTCTTTTCATTTGAAAGAGGGTGAATCTATTGGCCTGGTTGGCGAGTCTGGTTGCGGTAAGACGTCAGTGGCCTTGTCATTGCTCAAATTATTACCGGACAATGCAGAAATTAAGGGTGGGCATATCTGGCTGCAGGATTTAGATCTGGTACCGCTCACGGAAAAAGAAATGAACAAAGTGCGCTGGGACCGGATTTCTATGGTCTTCCAGGCTGCCATGAATGCCCTTAATCCAGTTTATCGGGTAGAAGATCAAATTACCGAGGCGCTGGAGCATTGCTGGGGCAGGGTTTCTCAGGAGCAGGCACGGGAACGTATTGCCCAGCTTTTTGAAATGGTGGGGCTGGACCCGGCTTTAATGAACCGTTATCCACATGAGTTTAGCGGGGGTATGCGCCAGCGAGCTATCATTGCTATGGCATTGGCGTGCAACCCGGATATTATCATCGCAGATGAACCCACTACGGCTTTGGATGTGATTGTACAGGATCATATCTTGCAGGAGTTGAAGAACGTTCAGCATAAGCTGGGTATGAGTATGATTTATATCTCACATGATATTGCGGTGATTGCTGAGGTGAGTGACCGTATTGGGGTTATGTATGCCGGCCGTATGGCAGAAATGGCGTCAGCGTTGGATATCTTCAAAAGGCCGCAGCATCCTTACACAGTGGCTCTGATGTCGGCTTTTCCCAGTATTAAGGGGGAGAAGACTGAGTTGGTTATCGTGGCCGGTGAACCGCCTGATTTGCTTTTCCCACCGTCAGGCTGCCGTTTCCATCCGCGATGTTCTTATGCAACGGAAATATGCAGACAAGAACAACCTCCGTTTGAAAACAAAGGCGGTGAACATTATGTTGCTTGTTGGAATCCGGTGGAGGTAAGCTGATGGCCAATACATTAGTTGAAGTACAGAATTTGACCAAATTGTTCCCGGTTGGCGGAGGTATTTTTAGACGGACGAATAGTTTTATTCATGCTGTAGACGGCCTTTCTTTTGCCATTGCCGAGGGTGAGTCGTTGAGCCTGGTTGGGGAATCCGGTTGTGGTAAAACGACAACGGGTAAGCTGATGGTGCGTTTGTATGAACCGACAGACGGCCGTATCCTCCTGCGTACTGATGAAGTCGGCGGCACAATGGAAGATGTATCCCACGTCAAAGGTCGGGACATGAAAGGGTTCCGTAAGCGTGTGCAAATGATCTTCCAGGACCCCTTCGAGTCCATCAACCCGCGCCTGACCATCTATGATACGATAGCCGAACCTTTGGTAGTGCAGGGTATTGGCACCCCAGCAGAACGGGAAGACCGGGTAGCCAATCTACTGGAAACAGTAGGGGTAACGCCGGCGACCAGCTTTATGTTCCGCTTTCCTCACGAACTTTCCGGCGGGCAGCGGCAGCGAGTAGCTATTGCCCGCGCCCTGGTGGTGGAGCCGGACTTTGTTGTGGCTGACGAGCCGACTTCTATGCTGGATGTGTCTATCCGCACCGGTGTAATGAATCTGATGACCGAACTGGCCGATGAATACGGCGTCAGCTACCTGTATATTACGCACGATCTGGCGGTGGCCCGTTACATGACCAATAATCTGGCCGTGATGTATCTGGGCAAAATTGTGGAAAGGGGTGAGACGGAAGAGGTGTTGATGCACCCGCAACACCCTTACACGCAGGCTTTGATTTCGGCCGTACCAGTGCCTGATCCCGCCTACCAACGTGAAGCCATTCCCATCAAAGGCAGTGTGAGTGCCCCCATTGACCCGCCGCCGATGTGCCGTTTTTACGCGCGCTGCCCTATTGCCGACCAGTTCTGCAAAGATAATCCGCATCCACCGCTGGAAGATAAGGGCGGTGGACATTTTGTGGCCTGTTACAAAGTGTAATCAATGATTATTGCGGAAGCGCTGCTTTCTCCAGGAAAGCAGCGCTTTTTTTATTGCCTGGTGTGGGAGAGGAACCAATCGTATAGTTCCGGGTCGCGGTAGGCGCGGGTGAAGGTTTGCAGATGTCCGGTATCCGGATAAAGCGTCCATTTGACGTCTCCATCACAGGAATCCCGGAGCGTGCGGGCGTAGAGTTCTGATGCTTTGGGGTCAGAGATGAGGTCTTGTGCGCCGTGGATGGCCCAAATGGGCGTCTCTTTGAGGATGCACAACGTTTCCAATGGCGGCATAGTCTCCGTGCGGTAGCCGCTGCCGGAGATGGAGGCAACTGCGGCAAACTTTTCCGGGTAGCCGGTAGCCATATACCAGGCGCCATAACCACCCATGCTCAAGCCGGTCAGGTATATGCGATCTGTATCTACCGGATAGGTCTCCGCCACATCGTCAATGACGGCATTAAGCAGGACGGGCATATCGCCGCTCCAC
This sequence comes from Chloroflexota bacterium, assembly GCA_024278255.1. GTDB lineage: Bacteria > Chloroflexota > Anaerolineae > Promineifilales > Promineifilaceae > JAJRTP01. The sequence continues at coordinate 13,057 of JAJRTP010000239.1, forward strand.
CAGGTGTTGCCGGGCAAAGCCTGGGGCGAGATGACGATGAAGGGAAACGCTTCCGGCTGATCGCCTTTGTACAGCACTTCGGGCAGGCCGGATTGCATCATCCAGGCAGAGTCGTTTTCACCGGCATCGTAGCCGGAGCCGTGCAGGAAAACGATGAGGGGCCATTCCTTGTCCGGGTCCGCGCCGTAGCCTTCGGGGAGATAGAGTAGATAGGGCATGTCGCTGTGGGTGGGGTTGACGCCTTCGGCCAGTTGGGTGATGTCGTAAGCGGCCTGTAATTGCACACCTGTCTGGTATTGCACGGCCGTTTCCTCTTCTTTCACGCTGCCACACGCAGCCAGAATGATCGCCAGAATTATGAAGGTGGTAATGCGCCAGTTCATACTGTTACTCCGTTAAGTGACAGGCACTTTCAAAGTGCCTGTCACTTATGTCAAGGTTGGAAGGGGTCTGAAGGGGTGAGCGGCTGCGGCGGGGCCTGATCCCAGGCGATGAAGCCCTGGCAAGCGGTGATGGCTTGCTCGGCGTCTTCTTTTTGCAGGCCGAGATAGTGGATAATGCCCGTCGTCTCCTGGGCTGGATTGATGACCGGTTCGGGCAGGTAGGTGGGGGAAAAGGCGTCCAGGCTTAAACCTTGCAGGCGCAGGTAAATGGGGCCGGGCTGGGGGGCTTGATTGGCGGAAACCTCAAAGGTATTCCAGGGGGTACCGAAATTTAAGTCGGCCAGTTCGTCGGGGCATTCCAGCCGGAAGGCGTAGCGGTGGATGCCTTCGCCCTGGTCCCAGAAACCCGGGGGAAATTCGTGGCTGTAGCTGATGGCCCAGTCGCCGCTCTCTGCACTGTCTGAGGGGGGCACGGCCGTAGGCAAATCAGGAAACAAAACGGGTTCAGGCGTGGCGGTACTCGCACCGCATCCCACCAAAAACAAAACGATTACAATGAGCCAATATCTCATTATCAATCACTCTCCCGGCGTAAAAAACTGATAGCG
>JAJRTP010000240.1 GCA_024278255.1 Chloroflexota bacterium
GGCTGCCCGGATGCTCGTAAACTTCAATCACACCTTCAGTGGCTTCACGGCCAGATCGTTTGGCTGCCCGTGCCGCCCCTTTTTCCCGCAAAATATCAACAGCCTTGTCAAAGTTACCTTCAACCGCTTCCAAAGCTTTCTTGGCTTCCAATACGCCGGCGCCGGTCGCTTCGCGCAGCTCTTTTACCATTTGTGTCGTTACTTTCATCTGTTCAGCTTTCTCCTAAACGGAATTATTCTTCCGCAATTTCCTCGATTTCTGCAACGGTTTCTTCTATTTCCTCGATTTCAGCTACCGCTTCAGCCGCATCTTCTTCCGCTGCCTCAATAACAGCTTCAGCCACTTCAGCTACGGCTAAATCCTCAGCCACAATTTCTTCTGCAGCTTCTTTGACAGCTTCCGCTTCTTCGGCCACTACCAGCGCTTCGGCCGCTTCTTCCAGAGCTTCATCAGCCAGAGCTTCATCGTCGGTTTCCGCAGCTATCGCCAAATCCTCAGCCATGACCTCTTCTGCTGCTTCCTGCACGGCTTCGGCTTCCACAGCCACTGCCAGCGCCTCAGCCGCCTCTTCCAAGGCTTCTTCTTCCACGGCTTCTGCGGCTTCAGTAATGGCCGCATCTTCTACAATTTCTTCAACCTTTTCCGCTTCAGCCGCAGCCGCAGCCTCTTCAATTTTAGCCAGCGTGGACGCGCCCAACAGTTCTTCATCAGCCACATCTTCTCCCAACCCGTCAAAACTGCCGCCATAGGAAAATGAATCCATGTCAATGACCGCTTCTTCTTCTACGAGGGATTCTTTCCGCACAGCCATCCCTTCCAAAGCGGCATCCGCCATTTTACCGGTAATCAGCTTGATGGCCCGGATAGCATCGTCATTGGAAGGAATCAAATATTCAATTTTGTCAGGATTGCAGTTGGTATCCACCATGGCGATGATGGGAATATCGAGGATATTGGCTTCATGTACGGCCGTTTCCTCATGATTCACATCTACCACAAACAACACCTCCGGCAATCCCTGCATCTCGCGGATACCGCCTAAACGACGATTCAGGTTATTGATTTCCCGCTCTACCCGCAGCTTTTCCCGCTTTTTCAAAGCGCCAAACTCGCCGGCATCCCGGCGTCGTTCCAAATTTTTCAAATAAACAATCCGTTGACTGATTGTTTTCCAGTTCGTCAACGTGCCACCCAGCCAGCGTTCGCTGACATACGGCTGCCCGGCGCGCGTCGCTTCAGTGGCAATCGTATCCTGCGCCTGCCGTTTAGTGCCGACAAACAAAACAGACCCGCCCTCAGCAACGACGTCCCGAACTACATTATAAGCATCTTCAATCATGCCGATGGTTTGCTGTAAATCAATGATGTGAATGCCGTTCCGCTCCGTAAAGATGTAGGGTCTCATCTTCGGATTCCAACGACGGGTACGGTGCCCAAAATGCACACCGGTTTCCAACAATGCTTTCATAGAAACAATGGCCATAAGGTATATTCTCCTTTAGTTTTAGTGGAACACGAATTAAAAATTTTCCTGTTCCCGTCCACGCCCTTCACTCTGCACAAGGCTCACATGGCCTGCGCCCACGACCAATTAACCGGGGATGGTTACGGCCGTACACGCTGCAAGCACGCTTATAACAGTCCAGACGTGTGTTTGATTGGTAATAACAAAATGGGGCCTGCCGAAACAAGCCAGAGGATTATAGCGAAACTAACCTAAAGCGCAAATGCGCTCAGAAACAGCTAAAACTGCCGCGACCACTCCTTCGGCCAGCGTTCAATCACCACCTTCGTCTGCGTGTAAAACTCCACCGCATGTTTACTCTGGCCGTGCAGCGTGCCAAAAAAGCTGTCCTTCCACCCGCTGAACGGGAAAAAAGCCATCGGCGCAGCCACACCAATGTTGATGCCGATATTACCCGCCTCAGCCTCATAGCGAAATTTGCGGGCCGCCGCGCCGCTGTTGGTAAAGAGGCAAGCCATATTGCCATACTGCCCGCTGTTCACAAAATGGATGGCATCGTCCACCGTTTGTACATGAATCAAACTCAACACCGGGCCAAAGATTTCCGTGCGGGCAATTTCTCCCGCCGGGTTGACGTTTTGCAGGATGGTGGGGCGGACAAAACTGCCGCTTTCCAAACCGGGAATGGTGGCGTTACGGCCGTCTACCAACACCGTCGCCCCTTCATCCTCCCCCTTCTGAATCAAGTGCTCAATCCGCTGACGGCTGGCCTGGTTAATCACCGGCCCCATCTGCACCGCCTCTTCCAGACCATTACCCACCACCCGATTGACAGCCGCATCGGCAATAAATTCCGTAAACGTATTTTGCGCTTCGCCTACCGTGATGGCAATGGAGGCTGCCAGACAGCGCTGCCCGGCACAGCCAAACGCAGAATCGGCCACGATGCGCGTCGTCATTTCCATATCTGCGTCCGGCAGGATGATGATGGGGTTTTTAGCGCCACCCTGAGCCTGCACCCGCTTGCCATTGGCCGCCCCCCGCGCGTAGATGTATTGGGCAACCGGTGTAGACCCCACAAAACTAACCGCCTTAATCACCGGATGATCCAAAATGGCATCCACCGTCTCCTTCGCCCCATTCACCAGATTCACCACGCCCGGCGGTAAATCCAGTTCATCCAGCAGCCCGAACACCTTCTCCATCGTCAGCGGCACCTTCTCCGACGGCTTGATGATAACCGTATTCCCGGTAGCCACAGCATACGGCATAAACCAAAAAGGAATCATCCCCGGGAAATTAAACGGCGAAATAATCGCCGTGACGCCCAACGGCTGGCGGATCATCATCTCGTCAATGCCGCGGGCAATATCTTCCAGAATATCCCCCTGCATCAACAGAGGAATACCGCAGGCCACTTCCACGTTTTCAATCGCCCGCCGCATTTCCCCCCGCGATTCGCCAATCGTTTTGCCGCATTCCAGGGTAATGGTGCGGGAAATATCTTCAAAATGTTCTTCCAGCAACTCCTTCAGCTTAAATAAATACTGGATGCGGTCTGGCGCCGGGACGCGCCGCCAGGAGACAAAGGCTTCTGCCGCAGCCTGTACCGCTTCATTCACCTCGGCCGCCGGAGAAAGGGGCACCCGCCCCAACGTCTCCGCCGTTGCCGGATTGATCACATCCAAATAATCGGCCGTGCCGGATGGCCGCCAGGAACCGTTCACATAATTTTGTAATGTTTTCATCTGTTTTCACCTTAATTTTGGGGATGGTTCAGTAACCCGGAAAATTAGCTTGACACTTTGTAGGGCGATTTACAAAATCGTCCTACAAGTTGTTAAGGGAAATTTGAACCATCCCTAATTTTGTATATAATCGTATCTGGTGCAGCACACTCTGCCAGTACGTCGCACGCCTGAAGTATATCGGTCTTTTAATCGGGATGCCGCCCCATCTTCCACATCAATCACCCGGCTGGCGACGCCGTAGAGGCGCGCACAATCAATTCACCCCGCAACAGTTTGGTTGCCGGCTTCGATTCGTTTGCGCCGGCCCGCAGGAGACGCAGCGCCAGCAAAGCAGCCTCCCGGCCAATTTCTCTTTTCGGTTGGTGAAAAGTGGTGAGCGGCGGGGTCACATAGGCGCTGAAACTGATATTGCCAAAGCCCACGATGGAGCAATCCTGGGGCACGTGCAGTCCGTTTTTTTGCAATACCTGGAGCGCCCCGATAGCCATCATATCGTTGAAACAAACCAGGGCAGACGGCCGTTGCGCCAGACGCAAACATTGCTCCACAGCCAGCGCGCCCCCGACAGCCAACCCGTTGGGGCCAACAAAAACCAATTCTTCCCGGAAAGGCAGTCCGACCTCTATCAAGGCTCGCCGGTAGCCGCCCAGACGATCCTCATTTGCTTTACCGGCCATAGCATTTCCCAAATAGCCAATGACTGTGTGACCAGATGCCAGTAAGTGACGGGTCAGTTCGTAACTGCCGTATTCGTCATCATGGCACACAGAGGGAGTTGCTGTTTCTTTTGCCTGGTTATTCACCAAAACAGCGGGCACACCCAACTGCTGCAACTGCTGCATCTGGGCCAGGTCAATCTGGCTGGCACAGATAATTACGCCATCTACCCGATGCTCGCACATATTGCGAATGATCTTCTTTTCCCGCTCCGGGTCGTGGTGCGAGGCCGCCAAAAACAGGCTGTACTCTTCAGCTTGCAGCACCTCTTCAATACCATCTATCACTTCGCCCAATGAAGGGTCCTCAATGCGCTGCACAATGACGCCCAAAATACGGGAACTGCTGGATTTTAATCCTCTGGCTGCGCTGTTGGGCACATAGCCCAACTCGTCGGCAATTTGCTGGATGCGCACGGCCGTATCCCTGGAGATCGCCGAATGGCCCCGCAAGGCGCGGGAAACCGTGGTATGCGATACCTGAGCAATCTCGGCAATATCCTTTATCGTAACAGCCATGCAAACGCCTCTTCCTGAACTCCTGTCCTGATACAGGATTATACGTAGTTGATGCACACGTGTGCAAATCCCGGCCGCATTGGCCTCACTTATGCTGTTGTAGCTGACAATTTAACGAAGCTAGACAAAGATGCTTTGCATATGGGGGAGTAGTTCTTCGGCCGTTTCGACGGGTTTGGTTACATCCAGAAGCAGATATTTACACGCTTCACGGGGGATGGCATGTTTAGCGCTGGCAATGCGCAGTTGCTGCCGGTTGACCAATTTGAACCCATTTTGGCGGCAATCAATATGGCCTGTGACCAGGACTTTCTGCTGATGATAGCCCAGGGAAAGGGCCTTAAGCAGATTGTTTACCAGGAGCGTGTAATTATAGTCGCCATATTCTTTTTCGTTGCGCGTGAACAAGGCCGGCCACAGCACCTCCATTTGAGGGTCAGAACTAACAGCCAGACTGCCAACCAGAAAATCGTCGTAGCGGGGATCATCCAGGCCGGTAACGGCAAACCATTCGCGAGCCATCTGGTTGTAAGTGAGGCCGTATTGCTGGCGCATTTCCCGCATGAGATACGGCCGTGCCTCCGGGGTAATTTGTTTGCGGGCACGCTGCAGAACAGCTTGATGAGAGAAGTTAAACAACAGCTCCACCGCACTCGGCTGGCTAATGGCCGAACTGGCCCCGGCATGAGTAATGGTCACCCCGCCCGGTGTACGCACGTAGAAAGGCAGACTGTCAAACAAAGCCGTAATCTGAGGCCGGTATTCACCCATCGCCCGCTCAAACTGGGGCGTAAACAAATCCTCACCTTTACTCAGCGTAATGCCATAGATGTGGGGGATTTCATGATTGCCCAGCAGGTAAATGAGCTGTTCGCCCAATTCTTCCTGGAGCCGCAGGACATCCAGTATCATTTCCACAGATTTGTCCAGCACGGCCGGGCCGGCGTAATGGATCAGGTCGCCATCGAGGATCAGGGTGTCGGCACGGCCGTATTTATGCAGCTCCAGAAAACGGTCCCGATACCGCCGGTAAGCATCCCAATCCCCATGCAAATCGGTGACGATCATTGCCGTCCCGCTCTCTAAATCAATGACGCGCTGCCATTTCGACCTGTTTGCTGCCATTAAACTGCTATTCTCCGCTACCAATGATGCCTCATTTTATCATAAAGGTGGCAGAGTGGCAGAGTGGCAAAGTTGCCGGGTTGCAAACGACTTGCCGCCTCGCCACCTTGCCACTTTACGGCTTACCACGCTATGATTAACGCCTGAATATTTAACGGATGGCTAAGTAAATGCGGGAAAAAGGAAAACGAATTATTGTTGTTGGGGTCAGCTATGCACTATTAGTGGTGTTAATGACCTACCCTTCTGTCACCCATCTTTCAGATCGGTTAATTGGCAACAACATTGATAACTGGATTTTTTACTGGAATAATTGGTGGACGCAGGAAGCTGTCCGTACCGGCCAAAGTTGGTTTTTCACAAAAGCCATTTTTGCCCCGGCCGGAACCAGCTTGATTGCCCATTCCCATTCATTGGCCAATTCTCTGGCCGCTATGGGGCTAACCCCTTTTGTAGGCAGTGTAGCCGCCTACAACCTGGTTATTCTCATTGGCCTTTGGTTAAGCGCCGTGGGCATGTTTTGGCTGGTCTGGGATATGACTAAACAGCCCGGCGCGGCTTTTTTGGCAGGGTTGATTTTTGCCTTTGCCCCCTACCATGTGTCCAAAGCCCTGGCGCAGGCTCATCTGGCTTCGATTCATTGGTGGCCGTTTTACATTTTGTTTTTACGCCGCGCCTGGCAGGGTTTACGCTGGCGGGATGTGCTGGCTGCGGCCGTTTTTGCCGCGCTCACGCTTTGGTCGGGGCTGCAATTAGGGCTGCTGTTGGGGGTGTGGACGGCCGTTTACCTCCTCTGGGTTCTCATAACGCAAAAAACAGAACGGGGGAAACGGCTGGTGCGGGTAACGGCCGTAGCCCTCCTCACCGCTTTGCTCAGTTTGCCCATCTTGTGGCCCATCCTCCAGAACCTCCAGACAGTAACCACCCTGGCTTTTGATGAAGGCTTGAGTATGCAAACCGATCTGCTCGCCTACGGGGTTCCTCCCACCCTCCATCCCCTGTGGGGCCGGTACATGGTCTCTATTTACGAAAAGTTTGTGGTCAATCGCGCTTTTATGCCTTATTTGGGGTTTACGGCCGTAGCCCTTGCCTTGTACGCTGTGTGGCGTCGTATGGCAGAAGCCTGGTTTTGGGGCGGCAGCGCTTTACTCTGGCTGCTGCTGGCCGCCGGCAACGCCCCCCGAATAAACGGCGTCATATACGAAGCGATCCCTTTGCCTTTCAAGTGGTTGGGGCCACTCTTCCCCCTGTCTGTCATTCGCTCGCCAGACCGGTTCAACCTGCTTTTGATCCTGTCATTGGCCGTGTTGGCCGGGCTGGGCGCGGCGGCGATTGAACAACGGGCGACGGCCGTTAAGCCAAACCATCTCAAAAAATGGCTGCTCATCCCCCTTGGCCTCCTCATCTTACTGGAATATGCCATGATTCCGCTGCCCCAATGGGAATTGCCGCCCACCTCCCCATTTTTGGCCGAAGTAGCCCGCGATCCGGCCCAATTTAACGTGATTGAGTACCCGATGGGATATGTTAACGCCAAGTTGTGGCTCTATTACCAGACCGTCCACGGCAAATCAACGGCCGAAGGGCACGTATCCCGCCTTTCGCCAGAGATATATGACACCATTCTCACCCAGCCGTTACTGCGCACCTGGTATGATCGAGCCGAGTGGCCTCGCTTCCTGGACCCCAATCAAGCCCCCCCGCCAGACAACCTCTCTTTGAGCGCCTCGGCCCAGGCATTGCAGGATATGAATTTTCGCTACGTGTTTTTTCACAAACCGTAGGCCAGCGCAGCAGAATCGGGCTTTTTTCAGGAAACGCTGCCATTTTTGCCCATTTTTCAGGATGAATCGCTGGCGGTATACGATTTCAACCAGCCGCGTCCCTGGCAGTACGGGGAGGCTATGAAACTGGATCAGGTAACGATATTGGCGGCAACACCACAGTTGATGGATACGGCCGTTTCTTTGCAACTGGTAGCCCAATTAGACGAGTTACCCACTCCCGTATCCTGCCAAATCAGAATACAAGACCAGATAACCACGCTGAATTTGTTTAACGATCCCATCAATTGGCAGCCCGGCGACCTGGACTGGCCCACCGCGCAGTTACCCTTGCCCGGCAACCTTCCACCCGGCAGCTACCTTCTGGAAATAAAATGCGGCGCGAGTCAGTGGCAGCCATTACCAGACCAGCTATTCGTGTCCGAATCTGGTCACCTGGCTTTGATGCGACAGCCGCTCAATCTGGTTTGGGCCGATCAAATCGCCCTGCCCGGCATCCGCTGGTGGTGGGCCGGAGCAGATATGCACGTCGGGCTGTTGTGGCAAAGTTTGGCAGACGTCCCCCAGGATTACAAAGTTTTTGTCCACCTGTTAGACGAATCCGGGGCTGTGGTGCGCCAGTATGACGCCATGCCCTGCGCCTGGAACTGCCCCACTTCCCAATGGCAGGCCGGGCAATGGATTGAGGATGAAGCGGTCTTGTCTTTTGCCGGATTA
>JAJRTP010000241.1 GCA_024278255.1 Chloroflexota bacterium
TTCCCTCCCGCAATCCAGTTTATCAATCGGTGATCACCATAATTGTCAAGGATGGCTTGCCTGGTAAGAGTAATGATTTCAAGATTGTCCGAGGCTGCGGCACAATTTGTATAGACTTCAGTCATCTGGCTGCGTTCTTTGGCAAAAGTAAAAACATAAGGGTCTTTATCTTTTTCAGTAAAATCCACAGTCCTTTGAGTCTGCCATTTTACATGGGGCCGCAGTTTTGTGCAGTGTTCAATCAATACTGCATCAAGCCCATGACGGAAACAATGATCAATCAATTCTCTCGTTTTATCTATTTTGCTACCGCCATTCAAGTTATCATAATCAATATCAAGAGAGTAGCAAAGGTCGCGTATTTCACTATCATTGAAATAGGTTCGCAAATTTTCTAATAATTTGTTTTTTGTCATCAATCCTCCTCATAGACCGACTGCAAGAAATCACCCTTATTAGCTATGCCTCAACCGGCCGCAGCAACTGCTCCTCAATCTCCACCCGATCCCGAACCATGGCGAGTGGCAGGCAATCCATTAACAAACCAGTTGCATAAAGATAATCTGTAAAGACATCATCTTTGTCTAATTCATCCCAATTTAGCTCCTCGAGTATAGACACATCCTCTTCCATTGATTTCTTCAAGAACGCATAACCGGACCGTTCCTGAATTTGTTGGACAACTTCGGACAAAGAAATGAAAAACGAATTTATTTCTTCATCTGGTTCGAACTCAGCCATTTGATTCAGCACCTTATTCAAGTCCAAATATCCCAACTGCTGAGTCAACTTTCGGGCGTTGTTGATACCATAGGCGAGATCGGGGAAGAGGTCGTGGTCGATGGTGCGGTCGAGATCGTGGGCAAGTTCGAGGTCGAGGTCGCCGGCGATAGTGCGGTCGAGGTTGTGGTCGAAATTGCGGGCATAGGTGGAGTCGATGGCAAAAGCGCGGCCGAAGTCAAGGGTGTGGTCGAGGGCAAGATACCAGGCACGTACAGAAACTGGCTTAAAAACCAGTTTCTGTACGTGAGCCGCCGTTTCTGCCTGTTCCTGCGCCCATGTCAGCAGTTGCTGCACTTCTTTTGACTTGGCGCTGATACCATTCAAACGCTCAATAAATAACCCAAAAAACTCATCAGCATCGTCATCCAACAAACTGACCGTTAACAAAAACACTTCACGCCATTGGTCATCAGTCATATGGTCTAACAGGTGTTCTAAAGTACCTTGGCGTGCATTGCTCGCAATATATTTGGCTGTGAAATATTCCTGGAAAGAAAGATGGGCAAAGGAGTAAACACTGCGCGCCTGCTCTACAAAGATGCCATGCCGGGCTGCAATCGCTTGCAATATAGCACCCCCATCCACATCTTCATCTTCCATGCCGGGCACATATTCCATATACACTTCAATCATCTTTGCCAATTTTCGCTCCGGCAGCAAAAATTGCCCATCAGCAAAAGATTGCGCGGCAATACGGGCCAACATCTACCGTTTCCGTCCTAAAGACAGTTGTTTGTAAGGTTCCTCTCCCCGGCGTATACGGCGGCGAGAATCCCACTTTTTCAATAGAGCGTCCACCGCTTCTTCATAAATTTCCACCCGGCGCTGAGGAAAATGTAGTGTCTCTTCATAGGTAATAGCCAGTAGTGTGAGCAGTAAAGGCACGCGGGCCAGTTCCTGCAACCCAATATTTTCCGGCTGCTCCAACTCCTGCCAACATTGCCCGGCTAATTCAGCATCCACAAACCAGCGATGAATAAACAGCCGTTTCTGTTCATCATCGAAGTCTGCCATTTCCAGATAACGTACATTGTCCAGCGAATAATCTGCTGCCGCCACCCGACAGGTAATGAGAAATTGTGTCTCGCGGTATTCTCGCATGAAATCATGGATGTCATCTAGGAGCTGTCTGCGCTCATCATCATCTTGCTTCACTTCATCCAACCCATCCAATAACACCAGTGCCCGACCTGACTTTAGAAAATATTTGACAAAGGGTGCTGCCTCCGGGAAGCGGCATATTTTTAATTCATGCTCAACGGACTCAAATAAACTACGCCCTGAATCAACATGTGCCCGCAGCGAAATGAAAATGGGTGCCTGAGTGACTGTTTTAGTCGCCTGGTATTTTTTAGGCAGCAGTGCCAGTAAATTATCATCCACAACCCGGCTCAATTTACCGCGCGCCGCCTGCATGGTCACTTGCTTGAGAAAAGTCGTTTTACCTGCCCCTGGCTTCCCCAATATAAACAGATTGTCCCCCGTCTGCACCAACTTCAAGCCATCATGACGCTCCTCGTCACTATACAGCAAACCCCTGCCCATAAACAATGATTCCAGCTTTTCTGGCGCGTGCCGCTTGAAGGCCGTCACCCGATCTAATATTTTGATATAGGTGTAGATGTCATCAATCAGTTTGGGGTCTGGCTGGCCCAGCACAAATAGTTTGCTGTAGTCTTCTTCAAGGCGTCGGCCATAGCGATTAGCGGCCACTTTCCATTGGACTCCCTTCCTGCCCCATTTTGTACTCTCAGCCAATATTTGTTTGCCGAAATTATCCCAGACAAATTGCAAAACAGCCGCAATAGGTGAAGCAGCAGTCCCTGAAGCCATCATGTCATCTCCTGCCAATCACAAGTAACAAGTCTTTTCAAGTACTTTTTTTATATACCTTTTCCTGCTTGCACCGCCCAATGGCAACTAAACCAATCACCGCATAACCTGCGACGTCAGGTTTAGTCACCGCGATAAAAGCACCAACTTCGTAGGTATTGAGTCTTCAACCACTATGTATCGTAATGGGCGAATAAGCCTTGATCCCGCATGCCAACTATAAGGGCTGTTATGTAGAGTCTTTTTCTTCTACTATCTCTACTAAACCGTTCCATATCCGAAACGGTAATGATTTGTAACTTGGTTGTGTGAGAAATGCTTGATCATAATCTATGATATCTAGAATTGGTGGCGGGGTCTCCTTCAGCACATCAGCACTTTCACTTAGGTCTCTGTAAAATGATTTCGCAGATTCATCAAAACCGGGAAATAACATCCCATAAAATCTCACAGTACTTGTAGATAAATCCAAAATTGGGCTAAAACAACGTAGTTCCTTTGGCTCCTTGATAAAGCCAACGACACTAGATTTAGGCACATCATTCCACTTTATAAGTCCTGCTAATACGGGAGAATCCGGTTCGGGTCGACGAATTAATTTTCGAACATCATCGAGATATGATAGCAGAATATAGCCATAACCAAAGTACCGAAACATCATCAAATAACAGGCCCGTATTATTGCCACATTGCTCAAATAAGGGCGATACCCGAAGTTGAAATCGAATTTTATTTCTCTTTCCCCACCCTTTATAGATTCAATTATTCCATCTATTTGTTTGGGATCACTTTGCTTTGGTAGACCGATAATTTTTACTGAGAATTCTCCATTCTTGAAAAGTGAAACATCCGCGGTTTGTTCATATGATCCAACCGAAATCCGACCTTGTAAAGACCTATCAAGCTTACCGGTCATAATATCTTCTGCGTTGAATCTTTTCGGTAGTTGGGAGTCCAGCTTAGAACCATCAATATTATTACAGGTTTTGCATGTTATTGTTGTCATTCGACCACCGATTTTCGAAGGAATGACATGTTCTACGGTTAAATTTCCAGTCTCAATCTCATTTCTGTCGAAAACCCTTAAACACAATGGACATACAACTACGTCACCAAGCTCCGGTCTATAAAATTGAAGGTTTGTAGAGAAACGGTTAAACAATTTGTTCAGGCGTCGATTTCTTCTATTATTCATTGCATAAATTGCTTCACTTGGTATATGCAGAAAATTTTCTGTATACAACACCCCTCTAAAGTATCAAATACGATAACGGCCGTTCCCCATCCACCGTCAATTTCCCCTGCACCACACTGTCCTTGCCACGTCATAGTAGCACCCCGATTCTTACAGGTCAAGCGCCTGCATTACCCCTTAAAACCTTATTTTCCTTATCTACCAATTAACGATAGACAGTAACGGCCAACTACGACCCGTGATCGGCCATTCGCGGAGCCAACAACGACCAACGAAGAGGCCGAAGCGGAAAGCAGCGATCTGCCCCCGGAAAGCGAAGTGCCGGCAGAAACAATCATGACGGAAAGCAGTGAGAATGGTGTGAACGAGTACGCTGTGGAGGAAACGGCCGTGCTGGTTCCGGCCGGTATGAATGGCAGCGCTTGACCCCGCCATCATTTTCCCGGAAACTGACCAAACAAGCTCCCCTCCATGACAGCCAGTTTCCGGGAAAATAAAAGGTCAAAGCACCAAAAAACCCGGTTTCTTGAAGAAATCGGTTTTTTTTATTAAACGAGAACAACTTTATATTTCGTCATGGAAAGCATGGCCCTGCCCGACATTAGCCCACAGTGGATCGGAGAAGCTGTTCCGGCAGCCAACGGCACTGGCGTTTATGGGCAGCGTCCCCCACAAAAAAAGTCCCCGACATTTTGAAAATGCCGGGGACTTGATTACAAGCAAATCAATGAATCGAAACGTTTACGGAGCCGCATACGGCATGGGCACACCCGCGCTAAAGTTCAGCGGGCCGCTGGCCGTCGTCAACGTCAGCGCAGCGCCGTTGATGGTGTAGCTGGTAGCCGTTTGTAACGCCGCCAGATACGCTTCTTCCTGCTCTGCCAGTTCCGGCGTGCAGGCCGCACCGGTCGTCGTAATCGGGCCGATGGTAATATTGTTTGTGTTGCCCGCAGCCAGCGTGGTCGTGTAGCTGGCATTGTAGCTGTTACAGCCGCCAAACCCGGACAGCGTGCCATTGGCAAAAGTCAGCGTGATAGAGCCAAACCCTGTCCCGTTCAACAGCCAGGCAGTTCCGTCCAGCGTCGCATTGATGGTGATCGCCATGCTGGCGCTGTCGCTCAGGCCACCCGCATCAGCCACGGTCACGGACGGGTAATACGTGCCCGGCTGGGTGTAGATAGTGGTGAAGCTGTTGTCCGGCCCCGGCCCCACGTTGTTACCATCACCGGACTGCCACTGGTAGCCGGTAATTGCCGCCGTACCCTGCTGCGAGTTGGCCGCGCTGAAGGTAACGGATTCACCCACAAAAGCCATCGCCGGGCCTTCGATAACGGCCGTAGGCGGCGTCACTTCCACAACCGGCGTAATCTGCACAGTTTTTGTCGTGGCATTGGTTTTCCCAGCCTGATCCGTCACCGTCAAGTTAACCGTGTAAGTTCCGGCGGTATTGTACGTGTACGGCACAGTCGCCCCGGTCAGGAACGCCCCATCCCCCATCTCCCAATCATAACGAACAATCGGCGTGTCACCGGCCGTAGATGATGAACCATTAAAGGTGATGGGCTGGCCTGTTTCCGCCAAATCCTCACTGACGATAACGGCCGTAGGCCCCTTAGGCGCTTGCGGCGCAATAGACGAGAAGTTCATCGTGCCGCCATCCACCGTCAAAACCTGCAAAGACGTGCCATTAACCGAATAGCTTACGGCCGCCGGCATCAGACGCAGGAACGTTTCTTCCTGTTTAGCCAAAGCATCACTGGTACAGGCCGCTCGCGTCGAGTTAAAACCGCTGATCGTCAGCTTGTTCCCCTGTTCCGTTTTGTAAGAGCCGGTGTAATCATTACAGCCGGTATTACCGTTGAGCGAACTGCCATCCGCCGCAAAGAATGCCGTCGGGTTACTGCCGGGAATGGCGTTCAACGTCTCATAGGAGAGGAGATACCAGGTGATATTTTGCAGTTCGCGGGATTGATCCAGAATAGGCGTACTATTATAGGTAAGCACCCCATTAGCCGTAGAGATAAGCAGTTGGTCACCGGCCCGGTCATAACTGTACGCCTTGCTCAACCAGTCAAAGTAACCGCCTTCCTGCTCCATCACCGCCGGATCACACGCCTTGCGGGTCGTCTGGATGGGGCCAATGGCAAAGTTTTCCCCAATGGCCGCATTGTACCCGTTACAACCGCCGGAGCCGCTGATGGTTCCTGTCGTGCCACCTTCATCAATCACAAAATCGGCCGTAATTTCCGTACCGGAGATGATGGGGTTGTCACCGATGGCTGAGAGATACCAGAAAGTACCTTGCAGCGGCGTCAGATCAAGCACGGGCGCTTCCACCGGGGGCGGCGTCGCCACAAAGTTCAGGACTTGGGCGGTTTCCCCTTCACCGGCAAAGATTTGCAAGTTATTGCCCAAAATACGGTAGCTGGTTGCCGCATTCAGCGTCAGGAAATACTGCTGTTCCACCTCAAAGTTGTTGCCCCAGGGGCAATCTTCATTGTTCGTCTTAGACGGCAGGTTGACCTTTATTTCGTTCAGGTTGGCGGTGAAAGTAGCGTTGTACTCATTACAGCCCGTTTCCCCAACCACGGTGCCGGAAGGCAAAGTGGGCAAGCGGCTGAATTGAGCCGTGAAGTGGCTGCCTTCTACCGGGGGCTGCGGATCGTTCACACTGCCCAATGAAACCAGTGTCCAGAGCGTCCCTTCCAACGGTTCGCGGTTGGCTGCGTATTGGATGTCGCCGTTAGGGCCTTGAACAAGCAGTTGATCGCCGAAGATTTCGTAACTTTCGGCCGTTTGCAGTGTGGTCACATAGCTTTGCTCCAACTGGTTCAACGCTTCATCCGGGCAAAGCGCCTGTGTCATTGCCATCGGGCTGTTGACAGTGAGGCTGCCATCGGCAAAGGTGTAGCTGGTGTTGTAATTGTTGCAGCCGGTGCTGCCGCCAATCGTGCCTTCACCGGCGGTCTCGCCCGGCTCAAGGAGCGCGGTAATTTCCACACCCTCCGGTACGGGCTGCCCGGCGACCATTACGGCCTGCCACAGCACGTTTTCCAGCGGTAAATTCTGGGACGTGAAGTTCAGGACGCCGCCATCGTAGCTGATTTGCATGTTGGCCCCGAAAATCTCATACGTCTGAGCCGTGGCCAGCGCCGCCAGGAAAGCTGCTTCCTGATCCGCGCCGACGGGGCAGGCCATCATGGTGGTAGCCATGGGGGCAAAGCTGATGTTGTTCCCATCGAGGGTGTAGCTGGTAGAGTACTGGTTACAGGTGGAAAGGCCGGCAACCGTGCCCGTCGTGTCGCTTTCAGGGGTGAATACGGCCGTAACCGCCGTCCCCTCTTCTACATCCTGCAAATCATCCGGGCTGCCATAAGAAACCAGCCGCCATGTCGTGCCGGTGAGCGGCACTTCGCCGGGGGCGTAGATCAGTTTCTCTTCGTAAGGCTGGCCGCTGGTGTAGGTCAACTCCAACCGCCCCTCGTCATTGATGGCCCAATTGGTCACAGTTTCCAGAGCGCCAAAATAGGCAATTTCCTGGTCACCGCCCGTTTCACAAGCCATCATCGTAGAGCCGATAGGCCCGTCAATGGTCAGTCCACCATCATCGGTGGAAGTGTAACCGGCAAAGTAGTTGTTGCAGCCGCCGGAACCACTGACAGTGGGTTCGGTACTGCTAAAAGTTGCGGTGATTTTCGTCCCTTCTTCCACCACGGTCGGGTTAGCGGCATCACCGTAGCCCACCAGCACCCAGAGGCGATCCGCTGCTTCACCCCACAGGTAGATGGGTTGGCTGATTTCGGGGGTTTCAGCATTCGGTTCGGTTGTTTCGGGTACGGCCGTGGGTTCCCCAGCCACCGGTACTTCTGTTGGTGGCAACGGCGTCGGCGTCGGTTCTTCCTTGCTGCACGCGGCCAAAACCAGCAGCAACAATAACATGGGTAATACAATTTTTATTATTTTCATCGAATATTCTCCTCTAAATCTTACGGTACATTCATCCATACTATCTATGTGAAAGCCAGATTATATTCTTTTCAGATAGTAACCCATCAACGGAATGGCGTTTTTAACCAAGCGTTTATCCTCCGAACCATCTATGTTTATCAGCATCCGTTCCATAGCAGCCCGTCGCAGCGGCTGAAAATAGCGAGGAGATCACCCAAAACGAAGGAGGAAACGGATGGTTTTTTCAGATGTTGTAGCCGCGGTATCCCTACCGCGCAAGCGTAATCGCGGCAAGGATACCACGGCTACTTATTTGAAATGTACCCGATGACAAATAAGGGGATAAACTGGCAGCCTACAACACCGGCGGCGTGATGCAGCAGATAATAATTAATTCCTCATCACAAATTGACTTAAACTCCCGCAGCAAATCGCCATCAAAATAAATGGTGTCGCCAGCAGCCAACGTGTGCGTTTCTTCTCCGATTTGGATTTCCATAGACCCCTGGCATACGTGCATCCATTGTTCCGTCGGCTTCGCCAGCGGTTGGGCAATTCGGCAGGCGTGAGGGTCCATATGGATGAAAAAGGCCATCATTTGCCGGGAAAAGTTAGGCGTTAGCAAATCATACCCTATTTTTGAATCCGCAAAGTAGAGCTTGCCCCGCTTGTCGGCGCGGACAATTTCGCCACCCGGCACATCATTCAAGAAATAAAACATGGGTACCTGAAGCGCCGTGGCAATGCTTTGCAACGAATTCAGAGAAGGCGACACCTGATCATTTTCTACCTGGCTGAGAAAACTGGCGCTGACGCCGGTTTGTTCACCAAGTTCTCTTAGACTAAAGCCCATTTCTTTGCGTCTCGTGCGTACGTGTTCACCAATTTTCATAGTTTCCTCTTTATAGTTCTATATATCCTGAAAACTCCGGAAAACTAAAAAATCATATTGCAAACGATAAAATGTCTTCCCATTCAGAGTCGGTTAGCTCTGACTGTTCACGCATCTGCTCGACATGGCGATGAATAAGCAGATTTCGAAGTCCTTCTAAAAAGAA
>JAJRTP010000242.1 GCA_024278255.1 Chloroflexota bacterium
ATCCTCGTTTCGTTCACGTAGGGCGATTTTGTAAATCGCCCTTTGGACGATTTGCAAAATCGTCCTACAAAGTGTCAAGCTGATTTTGCAGATTACTGAACCGTCCCCTGTCCTAAGTAAGCGGCCAACAATAAATTATTTGATTAAAAGGCCGCTTACTCGAAGCCCATTCGCCAATTCCGCTAACTTATTTGCGAATGGGCACTAAATAACAATTTCCTCTATAATTCTTTTGTGGCTGGCGGTTAGTGGCTGATGATTGGTACGAGCCGCCAGCAACCAGCCACCAGCAACAATACATTTAATCTGGAGCAGCTATGACCCTGAAAATCTATAACGTTCTCACCCGAAAGAAAGAAGAATTTGTTCCCCTGGTGGAGGGCCGAGTAAACATGTACGTTTGCGGCCCCACCGTTTACGATTACTCTCACGTCGGCCACGCCAAAACCTACGGCAACTTCGATGTGATTGTGCGCTGGCTGCGCTACCTGGGCTACGACGTCCTCTACGTGCAAAACATCACCGACGTGGGTCACATGCTGGACACCGGCGAAGACCGCGTCCTGAAAAAAGCCCGCCAGCTATCCGCCGAACCAATGCAGATTGTGGAAACCTACATGCGCCAATACTTTGCCGATATGGACGCCCTGGGTATCCAGCGGCCGGACATCAGCCCCCGCGCCAGTGGCCACGTGCCGGAACAAATTGAAATGATCGAAGAACTCATCGCCAAAGGGCACGCCTACGAAGTCAACGGCTCTGTCTATTTTGACGTGACCTCCTTCCCGGAATATGGCAAGTTAAGCGGCCGTGTCCTGGAAGACCAGGAAGAAGGCAGCCGCGAAGCCGTCCGCACCGAAAAACGGCATCCGGCCGATTTTGCCCTGTGGAAAAAGGCCGACCCGGAACACATCCTGCACTGGCCCAGCCCGTGGGGTGAAGGGTATCCCGGCTGGCACATCGAATGCTCCGCCATGGCCACCAAATATTTGGGGCCGACGTTTGACATTCACGGCGGCGGCATTGACAATATCTTCCCTCACAATGAATGTGAAATTGCCCAAAGCGAGGCCGCCAATGATGAACCCTTAGCCCGTTACTGGATGCTGGTCGGTTCGCTCACGCTGGACGGAGTGAAGATGAGCAAAAGCCTGGGTAATACGCTCACTGTCAGGGAAGCGCTGGAACGCTGGCCGGCCGAAGCCATCCGTACCTTTATCCTTTCCAGCCACTACAGCAGCCCCATTGATTTCTCTGATGAGGCGGTGGAAGCGGCGCGTAAAGGGTGGCAGCGCATCTGGAGCGCCGTTGTCCTGGTGCGGGAGCAGCTGCGCCGCGCCCCGGAAGGGGAGATATCCGACGAAGTAGACGTTCTGGTAGACGCCACGAAGGCGGCCTTTACCGAAAAGATGAATGACGACTTTAACGCCCCCGCCGCCTTAGCCGTCCTGCAGGATTTCACCCGCCAGGTGAACACTCTGCTCAACGAACAGGGGCCGCAAACCAGCGGGTCGCTGGCTGCCATTGACCAGCTTTACCGGGAATTGGGCGGCGACGTGTTGGGTATCATCCCCGATGAGGCGGAGATGGGGGCGGATGCGGAACGGGAGGAAGGGCTGATTCGCTTGCTCATTGAGCTGCGCGCCCAGGCCCGCGCCCAGAAGGATTGGGCTACCTCTGACAGAATCCGGGACCAACTGCGGGAATTAGGCGTTGTATTGGAAGATCGGCCGGATGGCACGATCTGGAAGTTTGAATAAATTTCAGAGGTACGACGCACTTTTGAAAGTGCGTCGCACCTGATAGTGACAAATATTTTACATAATCAGGGAGGAAAATGATGACCAGTATGACATTGAGCAGGGAAGAGTTGCTGGGTTTATTGCATGAAGTCGGGGCAAAAACAGTTCGGGGAATATCCGATCAATTTTTGCCGCCGCCTACAGACCAAGAGCATTTTACATATACGTCTGCGGATACGAACGCCGAGGCAATGGCTAAAGTTTTGGCGCAGCCGCAAAAAGAAGTCCACGCGCTGCGCCTGGATGTGAATGAGGAAACGCTGGCGGAGGCGTGGTATTATGCAGCAGATTCTGCTTTTGTTTCTTTGACGTCACCGGCAGCCGATCAATATCAACTGACCTCTTTTGCTGATTTGTCGGATTTTTTGTGGGGCATATTAACTCTTTTACCGCTGTCCACTGATCCTGATACAGAGCAATTTCATTTTGTGCTGGATCGGGATGACTTCATTGATGTACGCGGCTCGTTGATGAGACTGGATGAGGTTAGTGCTGAAGAAATTTTAGAGGCGGATGGCTTGGAAAACTTCCAGGCAATGGATTTTGCGGATTCATTTATCAGTCAGGAATGGCACGGCCGTTTAACATTCACACGTTATGATGGCACTAATATAGCTAAACAAAACGAATTGTGGTTGCTGCAAGGGCCGGACATTTCCTGGACAGGTTATCTGAACCCAGAACAAAACAAAATGGTGGTACAAACAACCACAAACAACGTGCTTAATGACATCATTTCCCGCCTCTGGCAGGCGCTTGATGAGAACTAATGGCTGAAACAATCATCCGGCGCAATGCTGTGCTGGAAGCCTTGCGCAGCCGTCGCCGGGAAATTTACCGGCTGTGGCTGCAAAAGGGAGCGGACAAAAAAGCGCTGCGCCCCATCCTGGCAGAGGCGCGGGCGCGGGGCGTGCGGCTGGAAACGGCCGATAAAAACCGCCTCACCCAATTGGCTCAGGACAGCAAACATCAAGGCGTTGTTTTGGAAGCTGGGCCGTACCCATACAGTGACGTGGACGAGATGCTGGCATTGGCTGAAGAAAGGGGAGAACGGCCGTTTCTCCTCCTCCTCGATTTGCTGCACGGGCCGCAAAACATCGGCAGCCTGCTGCGCACGGCGGAGATTGTGGGCGTCCACGGCGTTATCATGCAAGACCGGCGCGCCCCGGAAATCACCCGATCCGTCGTTCAGTATTCGGCCGGCGCCACTGAACATCTTCTCATCGCCCAGGTCACCAATCTGGTAACCACCATGAAGTGGCTGCAAGGGGAAAACGTCTGGCTGGTGGGGCTGGATTTGGCCGAAGGGGCGCAGTCGCTGCCGGACGTTGACCTGGATATGTCCATCGGCATTGTAGTGGGGCACGAAGGCCAGGGGATGCGCCGTCTGGTGCGGGAAACGTGCGACATCCGCCTGCATTTGCCCCAACGCGGACACGTAGAATCTTTGAATGCGGCCGTGGCCGGTTCTGTTTTGCTGTATCAGGCGTGGCAGGCGCGGGGGTTTGCCTGAAATATCGTGACCACTTCTGGAGATTAGTTTGCTAATACGCTTTGTTGTTTTAGTTGAGCGCGTTGGCTCAACCAGCGTTTAACAGACTGCTTGCTTTCGGCCGAACGTCGCCCTGCCAACAAGCCGTTTAGACTAATATCTTCATCCAGGTCAGGCCAATGGATTCCTTCCCCTTCACCAATGAGTTCCCAATGATTGCGTTCGGCCGGTGAGCCGTGTTTTAGGCGAGGGTACCAATCTAATGGAACAAACAACACGCGCCCATCGTCTAGCGAAACGATCAGATTGGTTTCCGTTGTTATTATGTGGTTGACTTTAGTTTTTGCTAAAGTATCCATACCATTCCTCTAACAATTCAGCTTGGTGTTCCTTGATAATACGCTGGATTTGATTCAGTTCCCGTTTGTTGAAACGGCCGCCTTTTTGTAGTTTAATTGGTTCCAACCAAAATTTGGCTGTTTTACTACCGCTTCGCACATGCACATGAGGCGGTTCGATACCCTCGTCCGAGTAGAAGAAAAACCTGTATGCGCCAATTCTCAGAATTGTGGGCATAAATTTCCTCGACAATTATTAACGTAAGGGATTATACCATAATTATACGGCCGTTTCCCTCTCCACCAATCTTTCTACCGCCACGTTATCCCCTTGCCACAACTGTAATCGCAAGGAAACCAGTTCCTGGAAGGCGCGCAGAATCACTTTGGGATGCGCCCCGGTCGGGCTGCCAGCCACGCGGGGACGGTGCCCGGTGATCGGCACTTCGGCGATGCAGAAGCCAGCCCGTTTGGCCCGCACCAGAAATTCCGCGCTGAAGGTGGCTCCGCCGGAGGTGATTTCCTCCCGCAGCGTCTTCACTACCTGGCGGCGCATCAGCTTGAAGGCGCAATCAATGTCGCGGGCAGTGTAGCCGAACAGCAGGGTAACGAGGCCGCTCCAGCAACGGCCGTTCAGCCGGCGCATAAAAGGGTCCCGGCGCGGGGCACGATAGCCCACCACCAAATCAGCCCGATCAATTTCCGCCAGCAGCTTCTCGATTTCCCCCAAATCAAATTGGCGGTCAGCGTCGGTGAAGAAGACGAGGTCTTTGCTGGCGTGGGTGAGGCCGGTGAACACGGCCGTGCCATACCCCTTATTCTCTTCATGCTGCACCAGCCGTAACTGCGGGTATTGGGGGATGAGCGACTGAACAATGACGGCCGTGTCATCCTGGCTGCCATCATCCACTACCACAATCTCGTAATCATCAACCAGCGGCGAGACAGCCTGAACCGTTTCCTCAATCATCACCTGGATATTTTCCGCCTCGTTAAAAGCGGGCATAGTTACTGTTAGACTTTTCACACGTATTTCTCCCGTGAAGCGTGTTGCGTGAAGGTATATTCACCTTGCTGCGCATACTTTTATACACCGGATTGGAGGTTGGAGCGTACTCTTGTTTATAGAGTAACATTGACCGACCATAAGTCACGATCCAGTTTGCGTTACTCAGGCAAGAGGACAACGAATTGGGAAACGAACGAATTTTTCGGCTGACGCAATTCGTTTATTTCTTCATTCGTTGGTCTCATCAAACCGCGCGGGTAATGCCGCCGTCCACGCGCAGGTTTTGCCCGGTGATGTACCCCGCCGCATCGGAGAGGAGGAATACGGCCGTTTCCCCAATTTCCTCTACAGCGCCGGGGCGGTGCATGGGGATGGCGTTCAGCCTTTCCTCATCCACTTCATAGCTGGCAATATAGCCAGGCAGAATGTTGTTCATGCGAATATTGTCCGCGGCGTACCGGTCGGCGTACAGCTTGGCAAAACTGCCCAGCGCCGCCCGCAGCGCGCTGGAAACGGGAAAATCCAATGACGGCTCAAAAGCGGCAAACGTAGAAATGTTGACAATTGCCCCGCCCCCCTGCGCCTGCATAAGCGGCGTCACCAGCCGGGCCATGCGGATGACGTTGAGCAGTAACATATCCAGGCCGCCATGCCATGCCTCGTCCGGTATTTCCAGCAATTCTCCTTTGGGGGGATGGCCGGTATTGTTGACGACGGCGTCTATACGGCCGTACTCCGCCATCGTCCCCTCTACCAACCGCTGCAAATCGGCCGGTTCCGTCACCGACCCCTGCCAGCCAATCCCGCCCAACTCTCGCGCCAACTCAATGGAACGTTCCGAAACCGACATCAGGGACACTGCGTACCCCTTTTCTGCCAAAGCGCGGGCGCAGGCCGCGCCCATCCCCCGCCCGGCGGCCGTCACAATGGCTGCTTTTTGTTTTGTCATAGCGCCTCTCTGATCGTTTCCTGATCGTTTTCCGCTTATCATGTCCATATTACTATCTTGTACGGGCATATTATGCCTCAATTATTTGTCAAAGGAGCAATAAAAACAACATGAACACATTATCCGCAAAACACCTAATCGTCATCATGCTCACACTGTTACTGGGATTAGCAGCCTGCGGCGGCCAGGAAGAAAGTGAAACGTCTCTCGAAGTTGCCCCGGATGCGCCGGCCGTTACGGAAACAACAGAAGAAGTAACGGAAACGGCTGTCGAACCGGTCGCTACAGTGGAGGAAGCGTCGCAACCCGCAGAAACAGACACAACTGCCCCGGCGGAAACAGGCGGCGGCAGCGTGACCTCTTCCACAGTAACAGCTTTGGTAGATTTGAACATCCGCAGCGGCCCCGGCACGCGCTACGTGGCTGTGGACATTCTGACGGCCAACAACCAGGCCGCCGTCATTGGCCGGAGCGCCGACGGCAAATGGTGGAAAATTGCCTGTCCCTCCGGCGCGGCCGTGGAATGTTGGGTCTCGGCCGGAACGCAGTATTCCCGCGCGGTTAACGCGGAAAGTGTTCCCGTAGCCGCTGCGCCGTCAGCACCGTCGTCTCCTGGCAGCACGGCCGTGGCTCAAACCACCGCCACCAGCCCGGCCGCTGCGCCGCCGGCCGCCACCTATACCGCCGCCGCCCCGGTCAACAGCACAGCGACCGCCACCGCCCCGGCCAATAGTACAGCAACCGCCACTGCCCCGGCCGGTAACGAACCCACAGCCACGCCCACAATAACTACCGTGCCCCCTACACCGACGCTGGAACCGTCGCCTACCGTAGACGCCCCCACCAGCAACGACGACGGCGATTCCGCCAACAATCCGGCAACCAGCTTCGTCTTTAACTTCAATCAGGGCAACGTCGGGGCTGTATCGCGCACCTACAACGACGCCATCTCTTACCCCAACGGCGATACGGAAGATTGGATAGAACTGCGCCCCCAGGCTGACGCCGGCAGCGTAGCGCTTGACATGCGCCTGACGTGCAGCAATGCTTACGCCAATTCCGACCAGCAAATCCGGGCGACCATTTGGGAAAACGGCGCGGAGCGCACTGATTTGCAAGCGCGCTGCAACGGCGTGACCATCGGGATGCCTCTCGTCGGCAACCGCACTTACTTGATTCGCATTCACTTTGTCGGAGACGGCCCGTACTACAGCCGCTACAGCCTTACGCTGGATAATGCGCGGATTGGGAATTAGGAGATTGAGAGATTCCTGATTGACTGACAAAACTTATAAAACCGTAGAGATGTTCTAAGTTTTGTCAAGAACGTAGCACATTAACAATCGAATAGCGAAAGGCAATACAAAGCCATCCACGGGCCAAATACGCTTTTGACACCGCCCAAAAATCCATTAAACTGTATAGAATTCCTCTTTAACAATTGCATCAACCGCGCAAATTATGCGGGCTGCCCAAGAT
>JAJRTP010000243.1 GCA_024278255.1 Chloroflexota bacterium
CACATTCCCCGCCCCGCCCCAGCCCAGATTGCCGCGGCGATGAAAGAGGCGCAGGAGTATTGTTGGGAAGCGGGGCTGACCGGTATCCATGATTTTGACGGCCGCGACAGTTTTCTGGCCCTGCAAATGCTCAAAGAACAAGGCGAATTGGGGCTGCGCGTGGTGAAAAACGTGCCCGTTTACCGGCTGGAATACGCCATCGGTGTCGGCCTGCGCTCCGGTTTTGGGGATGATTGGCTGCGGATTGGCAGCGTGAAGATTTTTGCCGACGGGGCGCTGGGGCCGCGCACGGCCGCCATGATTGAGCCGTACAGCGACGACCCAACTAACACCGGCATCGTCGTTACCGACAAGGAAGAGATGATGGAAAAGGCCAGCGCCGCCGCTGCCAACGGCCTCAGCGTTACCATTCACGCCATCGGTGACCGGGCCAACCACGACGTGCTGGACGTGTACGAAGCGGTACGCCAGGAAGAAGCCGCACGCAGCGCGCAGCGCGCCTTACGCCACCGCATTGAACACGTTCAACTCCTCCACCCCGACGATCTGAACCGCCTGGGGGAACTCAATATCATTGCTTCTATGCAGCCTACCCACGCTACCTCCGATCTGGAGATGGCCGACGCGCATTGGGGTGACCGCACACCTTGCAGCTATGCCTGGCGCACCATGCTCAACAGCGGTGCGCTCGTCGTCTTTGGTTCGGATGCGCCAATTGAGAAGATTGACCCGCTGCCTGGCATCCATGCGGCCGTCACCCGCCGCCGCGCCGATGGCTCGCCGGGGCCGGAAGGGTGGCATCCCGAACAAAAGTTGACGCTGGACGAGACGATTTACGCCTTTACGATGGCGGCAGCCCTGACCAGTGGCCAGGAAGCGCGGCAAGGTTCCATCACTCCCGGCAAGCTGGCGGATTTGACGGTTTACGGCCGTGATATTTTCACCATCCTCCCCGACGAACTGCTGGATGTAGAAATCGCCGGGACAATGGTCAACGGTCAGTTCAAATACCGTGTGTTTTAAGTAAAAAGTAACGTTTCGATTTCCCGAAGAACTTCGCTGAGATCAGGGGCTTGGGCCGGTTCCACAGTAGAATCGGTGTGTTTGTGGTGGGGAAAAGTAGCGATATCGGGGTAATGCGGCACGTTATCGTAACGGAAGATCACTTTTCCTGATGCGTTCTGGTAATGGTAGGCGTAGCGCAATTTTTCCAGTTGGTTGTTACGCCACAGAACGACTTCATCAAAATCGAGTAATGATCCATCGTAAAACTTCAGCCGCCCTTCAATGATTCCCTGGCGGTTGGGCAATTCGTCAAAGTTCAGGTATTCGATTTCAATGTAACCGCGAGAGACAACCGTGTCGTAAAGACGGTGTAAATATCTTGTCAGCATCAGACAGCTACAGGCATATCAGCTAGATGACTTTCAATTTCTTGTCTGGCTTCCAGATATAATTCGTACCGGCCGGCCCACTTAACAAAAGGCAGATCGTCGCCCATTTCACCGCGCATGAATCGAGCGTAGAAAAGATCGCTGGGCATGTCGTATTTTTCTTCATAAGTGACCAATTCTCGCATTAAGCGGAAAATGTAGTCCATTGGGGAACTGCGTGTTTCTTCTTGCTCTAACAGCGCTTTGAACTCGGCCGATGAAAGTAAATTGTTTTGGGTAATTACTATCTTTGCCATTGGTTGATCCTTGGTTGCCTGTTTACTCGATGATATTCATTATAGCATAGCGTGGCAAACTGCAAGAGAGTGATATTGCTGGCTCAAACTGAGAATCCAATGAACTTTAGCGCACGGCCGTATCCCTTCACGTATAGTTGTCACAAAACAAAGCAGCACGGTGTTTAGCTGGAAAGAACAATATTTCTACAGAACGATACGAGGAGCTTGATAATGCAAAAACGAACAAAAATTGTGGCAGCGCTTTTGGCAGTAGGGATTTTGGCGGTAACGGCCGTCGCCCTTTTAGCCTTCATTCAACCTAGCGCCGAGGATATTCTGACCGAAGCCTTGACGACTACCGAGTCCATTACGGATGGTCACGCCATTGTGGAATTTTCGGGGAGTATGCCGGACAAAGACGTGAGCGGCACGGCCGAAGTGTGGGGCAAGCTGAACGTCGGTCCCAACGGCGAACCAGCCTTGCGCGTGGAGGTGTTGTCTGCCAGCCAGGCAGATATGGGCGGCACCGTGTTTGTGGCGGACGGTGTCCAGTTCTGGCTGTGGAATCCCGTCAAAAATACGGTACTGGTGGGCACATTTGCGGAACTCAAGGAAAAAATGGCGGAACGGGCTGCCGATTATGATGGCGCATATGATTTTGACCATGAGGGGCAAGCCGCCGACGCGGATCACCCGGAAACAGCGGAAGAAGCAGTCGCCAAATTGACGGAATACTTTACGGTAGAGAAGATGGGAACGGAAGATGTGGCGGGGACGCCGGCCAACAAACTGCGCCTTATCCCCATCGCCGAGCAGATGCCGGAGCAGATGCGGGCGGCGGGCGGGCTGTTTTACGCCTGGTTCCGCGCCTCAGACAATGCGCCGCTGGCGCTTGAGTACACGGGCAGCGCGTTGGGCGGCGGCCAGGCCACGGCCGTGCAGCTAGACCTGAATCAGGGTGTAGATGACGGCCAGTTCAGCTTCATCATTCCTGCCGGGGCCGAGGTGATCAATATTGCCGATTTGGAGCCACCGCAAGCGGAAACCCTGGGTGAAGCTGATGCGGCGGCGTTGGGTTTGCTGGTTCCCGCCAGCTTGCCGGAAGGCGCCAGGTTGCTGGAGACGGTGGATATGATGGGGACGGCCGTGCAGCGTTACAGCCTGCCCGACGGCCAATCCTTCACCATTGCCCAGGGTGCGCCCAATGAGCGGTTTGCCCCTGATGGCGACGGTCAGACCATGACTGTGCGCGGCGTTTCGGCCACGCTTTACAGCGACGAGGCCAACGCCCGTA
>JAJRTP010000244.1 GCA_024278255.1 Chloroflexota bacterium
ACCGAGCAGGAAATTGCCGAATCCGAAGCCAACATCCGCGCCCAGGAAGGCAATGTGGCCGCGGCCGCGGCCGCCTACAACAGCACCCTCGATTCCATCAGCGACTCCGCCATTGCCGCCGCTGAAGCAGAGGTAGTCAACGCCCGTATCGCTTACGACAACGCCAAAGAAGTCAACGACAACTTTGCCAATGAAGCCACCGACAAAGCCTTGCAGGATGCGGCCGAGCGGCTGACAATCGCCCAAACCAAGCTGGCCGATCTGCAAGCCGGCCCCAACCAGGGAAACCTAACCAGCGCCTCGGCCAACATTGCTGCGGCCCAAGCCAATCTGGAACAGGCCAAAGCCAACCATGAACGGCTGCTGGCCGGCGCTACACCCAGCCAGATTGCCGCCGCCGAAGCCGCGCTGGCCCAGGCCCAGGCCAATCTGGACAACCTGCAAGAAGGCGCCTCGGCTGAAGATGTGGCCATCGCCGAAGCGGGCGTAGAACAGGCGCGGCTGGCGCTGGCGGATGCGGAAGAGGCGTTAGCCAAAGCGACTATACGCGCCCCTTTTGCCGGATTGGTCACGGCCGTCAACGTCAACCAGGGCGAAATGGCCGCTAACAACATCGTGGAACTTGTCTCCGACCAACTGCAAGTCAGCCTCAACGTAGACGAAATTGACGTCGGCGTATTAGCGCCGGGACAGGCAGCCGTCATCACCCTGGAAACCTGGCCCAACGAAGAAATTAACGGGGCAATCAGCGCCATCGCTCCCAGCGCCAACAATGGCGGCGGCGTGGTCACCTACGACGTCCTGCTGACGCTGGACGAAACCGACCTGCCAGTTTTGGTGGGGATGACGGCCAACGCCCGCCTGATTACGGCCAGCAATCGGGACGTCCTGCTGGTTCCCAACGCCGCCATCACTGCTGACCGGGAAAATGGCGTCTACACCGTCAACAAAATTGTCGGCGAGGAAAACGGCCGTCCCCTCACCGAAGAAGTAGAAGTAACCATCGGCCTGAAAGACGACCAATACACCCAAATCATTAGCGGTCTGGCCGAAGGGGATGAAGTGGTCATCGGCCAACTGGCCCCGCCGCCTACCGGTTTCCGCCCGCCCTTCGCCCGGAGAGACGAAAACTAGCCACTGTAAGGCGATTTGGCAAATCGCCAGGAGTAATCATGAACACAATCAAGAAATATAAATTTTGGATTATCGGCGGCGTCATTGTACTGCTTGGCCTGGCCGCCTTTGGCCTGAACTGGGCAAAAAACAACAGCGCCGCAGAAACAGAGAGCAACGAAACGGCCGTAGCCTTCATCGGCGATTTGGCCGAAAGCGCCACAGCCAGCGGGCAGATAGTGGCCCGGCAGGAAGCCGCCCTTTCCCTGGCCGCCTCCGGCATCGTAGACCAGGTGTTTGTAGATGTGGGCGATCAGGTCAGTGCGGGTGACGTGTTGGTGCAGTTGGATACGGCCGCATTGGAACGCACCGTCGCCTCCACCCAGGCAGATGTGGCCGTGGCCCAGGCCAATCTAGATAAACTGCTGGCCGGGGCCGATGCGGCCGAACTGGCCTCCGCTGAAGCGGCCGTTGCCAGCGCCCAGACCAAACTGGATGATTTGCTGGATGGCCCCACCGAAGAAGAAATCGCCGCTTCCGCAGCCAGCGTCAAAGCGGCGCAGGCCAACACCTGGGGCGCTTCCGGCAAAGTACAGGCCAGCAATGAGGTCAGCGAAGCCGATATTCTGGCCGCCGAAGCAGATTTGCAAGACGCGCTGAATCAGCAGCAGGCCGCCCACGATACCTGGGTGATGCTGGCCGATTGCGAAGTGAATGACGCAGGGACCTATTCCTGCACACCCAGCGACCACCCGCAAATGGATGCCGTCACGCAAAATGTGGAAACTGCCAATGCCCAGGTCGCCATCGCCCAGGCCCGCCTGGAAGAACTGCGCAGCCCGGATAGTAACACTGTAGCTTCTTCGCAAGCCAGCCTGGCCTCCAGCGCCGCTCAGTATGATGCGGCCGTGGCCCGGCACGAAGCGCTGCTGGCCGGAGCCTCTGCCGAAGAGATTGCCGCCGCCGAAGCAGACCTGGCAAATGCTCAGGCCACGCTGGATAAGCTGCTGGCCGGGGCCTCCGACACGGACATCAAAATGCAGGAGATTCGGCTGGCGCAGGCAGAAACAACGCTGCGGGATGCACAGTTGAAGTTGGCGAATGCTACGCTGACAGCGCCGTTTTCCGGAGTGGTTACGGCCGTACACGTCAGCGAAGGCGAGCTGGCTTCCGGTCTGGCTGTCGAGATTGTCAACCCGGACAGCCTGGAAGCAGTTCTCAGCGTAGATGAGATTGACGTAGGCCAACTGGCCATCGGCCAACCGGCCACCATCACCCTGGAAACCTGGCCCAATGAAGAAATTGCCGGCGAGATTACGGCCATCGCTCCCAGCGCAGCCACTAATGGCGGGCTGGTGACATATGAGGTACATCTCAGTTTGGCGGACACGGATTTACCGGTGCGCGTGGGCATGACGGCCAACGCCAACCTGCTTACCGACAGCCGGGAAGATGTGCTGTTGGTACCTAATGCCGCCCTTACCGCTGACCGGGAAAAGGGCACCTACACGGTGAATCTGGTACGCACGGCCGAAGACGGTACAACCAACATCACGCAGGTCGAGGTCAGCATTGGCCTCAAAGATAATCGGAACACACAAATTACGGATGGCTTGGTGGAAGGGGACGTGGTTCTCATCGGAGAACTGATTGCACCCACGACAACGAGCCGCTTCGTGCCACCGCACTAAAGGAATATAAAATGATTGATGTGACAGAACAAACGACAGAAATGATGGGGGCTAACGGCCGTAACGCAACAGATACGGCCGTCATCCAGATGCGCAATATCACCAAATCCTACGAAATGGGTACGCAAGTGGTTCACGCCCTGCGCGGCATTGACCTGGACATCGAGGAAGGAGAATACGTGGCCATCATGGGGCCGTCCGGCTCCGGGAAAAGCACCCTGATGAACATGATTGGCTGCCTGGATGTGCCCAACAGCGGCGCCTACCGTCTGGGCGGCGACGACGTCAGCGCCCTGACCAGTGACGACCGGGCGCGCATCCGCAACCGGCACATCGGTTTCGTCTTCCAGCAGTTCAATCTGCTACCGCGCACTTCGGCCCTGAAACAGGTGATGCTGCCCCTGATGTACGCCGGCGTCAGCCGGGGCGAACGCGCCCGCCGCGCCAAAGAAGCCTTAGAACTGGTGGGCCTGGGCGACCGTCTGGATCACCGGCCGGATGAGTTGTCCGGCGGCCAGCAGCAGCGAGTAGCTATCGCCCGTGCCCTGGTCACGCAGCCCAGCATCATCCTGGCCGACGAACCGACCGGCGCGCTGGACACGCACACCGGGGACGAATTGATGAATTTGTTTGATAATTTGAACCAGAAAGGCATGACCATCATTATGGTCACGCATGAACCGATGGTGGCCGAACGGGCCCATCGCACGATTTGGCTGCGGGATGGGTTGATACAAAATTGACAGATTGGTTCAATCTTGAAGATTGAACCAATCTCCCAGGTGACATTATGAATTTATCAGAAAGTTTATACACAGCGCTGGACAGTATTTTAGCCAACAAGATGCGCTCCGTCCTGACCATGTTGGGCGTGATTATTGGCGTGGCGTCCGTGATTGCCTTGATGGCCATTGGCAATGGCTTCAGCGAAGATATTACCGGGCAAATCTCCTCTATCGGCAGCAATTTGCTGACTATTTCTACGGATATGGAAGCCAGCGGCGGCTATCCGGCCTTGAGCATGGCGGATGTGGCTGCCCTGTCTGACCCGCTGAATGCACCGGACATCACTGAGGTTTCGGCGACGGTACAGAGTAATCAAACGGTGGTTTTTGGCGGAGAAGAGAAGAATACGGCCGTGGCCGGGATCACCGAAAATACCCTCTCCATGAGCAGCCTGGACGAATTTCAGTTGGGCGATGGTCTGACGCAAAATGACATTGACCTGCAATCACGGGTCGCTGTTTTGGGGGCCGGTATTGCCTCCGATTTATACGGCTCGGAATACCCTATCGGCACCCAAATCAAAATCAACGGCGTCAGCTATGAAGTGGTCGGCGTTCTGGAAGAATCCGGTGGCGGGCTGGCAGGCGATACGGACGATACCGTCTACATTCCCATCACCACCGCCCAAAGCCGCCTGTCCACAAGCCGCACGCGGGACGGGCAAAAAGCAGTCACCTTCATCACCGCCCAGGCTGCCGGAGCCGAGCAAGTGGAAGCGGCCATCGAGCAGGTGACGGAAACGCTGCGCGAACAGCACAACATTGCTTACGGGGAAGATGATGATTTTGGTATCTTCGACCAGTCAAGTTTGTTGGATACGATCAATACGGTCACGGCATCATTAACCGCCTTTTTGGGCGCGATTGCCGCCATCGCCCTGGTGGTGGGCGGCATCGGCATTATGAACATCATGCTGGTAAGCGTGACAGAACGGACGCGGGAAATTGGCATCCGCAAGGCGATTGGAGCGCTGCGACGGGATATTTTGCTGCAATTCCTGCTGGAATCTATGATGCTCAGTTTGCTGGGCGGCTTTTTGGGGATTATCCTGGGCTGGGCCATCTCTATGGCCGCCGGGGCGGCTTTTGACCTGACGATGGTGATTGCCCCGGAGACGGTACTGTTGTCGGTCAGTTTTGCCGCCGGGGTGGGGCTGATTTTTGGCATCTATCCGGCGTGGCGGGCTTCCAATTTACGGCCGATTGAAGCGCTGCGGTACGAGTAAGGCTCATCCCGTCCGGACTCCGGTTTGACATACCATCCAGGCAAACAGTAAAATGCTGTCAAAATGATACCGTTTTGCTATTTTTCCATGAGGTGCATTATGCCTGGGTTGTTTATCAAAGAGATGCCGGCCGAAGTCCATCAAAAATTAAAAACACGCGCTGCCAAAAACAGACGCAGCATGACCAAGGAAGCGTTATATCTGCTGGAAAAAGCCCTTTTGGAAGAAACGCCGCCTCCGCCCGACCCGCCCGTACCCTTTCAAGGAAAATTCTTGCTCAACGACGAATGGATTGACCAAGCCAAACGGGAAGGACGGGCATGATCGTTGCCGATACAAATTTAATCGCCTATTTGTTTATTGCCGGAGACAAAACAGAAACTGCGCACCAGGTTTATCAACAAGACAGGGACTGGTGTGTACCCCCACTGTGGCGGCATGAATTTTTGAATGTCCTGGCAAAATACATCCGGTATGAAGGCAGCAGCATGGCCGAGGCGTTGTCAATTTGGCAAAACAGCGTACAGTTTTTATCATACCGGGAACGTCCTATAAATCTGACCGATGCTTTACAATTGGCTGCATCTTTGCAAATATCCACATATGACGCTCAGTTCTTGACCTTAGCGCAATCTTTAGGCTGCTGGCTAGTCACGGAAGACAAACAATTGCTAAAAAAATCGCCGGAATATGCCCAATCAATGCAGCAGTTTTTAGACAGCCAACAATACAACTCCTCAAACGGAGGAAGTTAAAAAACTCATGCAGCGCAGAGCAATCCTTTCCCTTTTCATTGGCGTCGTCATCCTGGTGGCGGCAGGCACGGCCGTATACGTCTTCGTCCAGCGGGCGCGAGCGGATGATTACGGGGCGGTGCTGGCCTTGTGCCCCGGCCCGGATTTATACGGCTACACTTGCGAAAGCGGTACGGCGTTTGCCTATATTGACGCCACGAATGACACGCAGCTTTACGCCTTGGACGGCACGACGACTATCCCGCTACCCTTCCCTTTCACTTTTTACGGCACGACTTATACGGAAGTCACGGCCGTTACCAACGGCAACCTTCAATTCAACAACGCCAATCCAGCTTATGTCAACCAGTGTCTCGTTGACGGCCGTCCGGCCAAAGGAATGGGCGACCTGATTGCCCCTTACTGGCACGATCTGGATTTGCGTTTGTCCGGTTTTCTGGAAACGGAACTGGTGGGGGAAGAACCGAACCGCATCCTGGTCATCGAATGGGATGACGTGCCCTTTTTTGAAAACCCGGACGATAAAGTAACGTTTGAAGTGCAATTATTTGAAGGCAGCAACGACATCGTGTTCTTATATGAAGACGTAACCACCTTTACCGGCAACAACGGCAGCAGCGCCACTATTGGCCTGCAAAGCGAGGATCACGGGATCGCTTTGCAGTTTGGCTGCAACCAGCCGGTCATTGCGGACGCTACCCGGCTTCGCTTCCCGCATCCCGACCCGGCCAATGCAGCGGTGGACAGTCTGGACACGGCCGTAACCCTCACCATCCCTCAATCCAATACCAGCCTGCGGGGAGATACGGCCGTCCTGCCCCAACAATTAGCTTTGTACGGCCGTGCCGCCCTGCCGGAACTGCGCCAACGCTGGCTCAACCAATCCCCGCCAGTGATGAGCGCCTGGGAGGAAGTAGATTTGCTGGGGAACGGCCGTAACCAACTCATCCTCACCCGCTACAGCACGCCGCAAAATTCGCAGGTGACGGAACTGGTCGTTTTGCAGATGGCAGCGGACGGCACAGCCAACGTTCTGTTCCAGCAATACCTCTCTGACCGCAGCCGACCCGTCTCCCGCCTGAAAATTGTGGAGACAGCCGATTTGACGCAGGACAATTTGCCGGACGTGCTGCTGCACGATGATGTCAACGGAAATTTGTTTGTGTTGACGGCCGTATCCGGCGAATTACAACTGCTGCCCATTCCCGGCCAATGTGAGGGTAATCTGGGCGTGGTGGATGTAGATGGGGACGGCCGTCTGGAAATTGCGCGGGATGGCTGCGGCGCAAACGGCCGGGTAATCACAGTTTGGGATGGCACACAATTTAGTGCGGCGCGTAATCCGTGAAAAATCGCGGGCGATTGTAACAAGCGGCAGGTAGTCTATTGTCCCTTGCAACTTGCAACCCGCCCCTTTCCCAAATTCCTCTTGCCAAGAGACCCCGAAAGCGTTACTATGCACGGCAAAAATGTAAAGGTGTGCCGTCGTAAAAAGGCTGGCGCCCATCACTTTTTACGCATCACGATAAAAATCGTGGGAGTAAGGGAATGTTTGAAGTCAATGGCGTATACGCCAACCGCAAAGGAAAATACACTGTCCTGGCCATCAACCCGCCCAAAATGCGGGTGCGCTATGCCGACGGCACGGAAGCCGACCTGAAAATGGAACTTCAGGAACGCATCTGGGAAAATATTCTGGTGGAACGTGAGGCCGAAAAAGCCAGCCGCCGCAAAAAACGGGGCAAAAAGGGGACTGGCTACTACATCAAAGTAGTCGCCATCCCGGAAGAAGATGATCTAACCTTTCCCGGCTGGCCGGAACGGGTCGTTATGGGGCCGCTGCCGGAAATGGCAATCAGTCTCAACCAGGATGACCGTATCATCTTTTACGACAAGGAAAGCAAGATGTTCTTTGCCGTGGCCACAGTGAACGGGCCGGGCAAGACAGCCAATCCGCAGAAATATTTCTTTACGGCCGTGACCGGAAAGCGCGAATTTTTCCCCATTGATATTGACACCGCCGCCCTCAAACTGGAACACGGCACACCGGTAGAAGCCATCGAACTGGAAAGCCAGCCCAACTTCCGCAGCCTGCAACTGGAGCCGGAATCCTTCCTGCCCATCAACGAAGACGATTTTGAATTGCTGGCCGAAGCGCTGTCCGAGGTGGCCGAAGAGGAGATGGAAGACGACCTTTTGGCAGACGATTTTGAAGAGGAAGAAGAGATTTAATGACACAGGAATACATTTTGGTCAGCGTCGCCTGGCCCTACGCCAACGCCGATATTCACCAGGGCAACGTCACCGGCTCCTACCTGCCGGCCGACATCTACGCCCGTTTTCACCGCTTGAAGGGGAATCACGTCCTCATGGTCTCCGGTTCCGATGGCCACGGCACGCCCGTGACCGTCAAGGCAGAAGAGTTGGGGCAGACGGTTGAAGAAACGTTCAATTATTACCACCAACGTTTCCTGGAACTGTTCCAAAAATTGGGATTAACCTACGACCTGTTCACCCACACCGACACCGAAACCCATTTCCAGGTCTCCCAGGACATTTTCCTTTCCCTGCTGGAAAACGGCTACATCTACAAAAAAATCACCCCGCAAATGTACTCGCCAACCAGCGACAAATTCCTGCCCGACCGGTACGTTGAGGGAACCTGCCCCAACTGCGGCTACACCCGCGCCCGCGGCGACCAGTGCGATAACTGCAACACCCTGTTCGAGAGCGCGGCTGAACTCATCAATCCATACAGCAAAGTGGACAACTCCCCTCTGGAACTGCGGGACACGGAACATTTCTTCATTGATCTGCCCAAAATCGCCGAAGACGGCCTGAGCGCCTGGATTCACGACGATAAGGAATTTTGGCGGCCCCAAGTCATCAACTTTGCCCGCAATTTCATTGACCAGGGGTTGATCGGCCGGGCCATCACCCGTGACATGGCTTGGGGTATCCCGGTGCCGGTGGAGGGGTACGAACACAAGGTGCTGTACGTCTGGTTTGAAGCGGTGATTGGCTACCTTTCCGCCAGCATTGAATGGGCCAAAAACACGGGACAGCCGGAAGCGTGGCGCCATTGGTGGCAGGAAGAAAACGGCCGCGCCCTCTACTTCATCGGCAAGGACAACATCCCCTTTCACGCCATTTTCTGGCCCGCCCAACTGCTGGGGGCCAAAGGGCTGTACAGCGACGACCCCAACGCCCATCTGAACCTGCCTTACGACGTACCCGCCAATGAGTTTATGAATATGGAAGGGCGCAAAATCAGCGGCAGCATGAATTGGGGCGTCTGGATGTTGGACGCGCTGGAACGGTATGACCCCGACCCGCTGCGTTACTATTTAACGGCCGTCATGCCGGAAACACGCGACAGCGACTGGAGCTGGAGCGGCTTTGTGGAGCGGAACAACGCAGAACTGGTAGGCAACTGGGGCAACCTGGTCAACCGCGTCCTGAACATGACCAAACGGTACTTCAAAGGTGTCGTCCCCGATCCCGGTGAACTCACAGAAGCAGACACCGCCCTGCTGGCAGCCATTGACGCGGGGATGGAGACGGTCAGCCAGCTATACGACGCCTGCAAATTCCGCGCGGCCGTACAGGAAAATTTGCGCCTTTCCACCCTGGTCAACCAATATCTGGAAGACGCCAGCCCGTGGACCACGGCCAAAACGGATTTGGCGGCGACGGGACGTACTCTGTACACGGCGCTGCAAGCGATCAACGCGCTCAAAATCACCTGGGCGCCCGTCCTGCCCTTCACCAGCCAGGAGGTTCACGAGATGCTAGGGGAAGAGGGGGTGTTGTTTGGCGAGCAGCGGGTGGAAGAGTACCAGGAA
>JAJRTP010000245.1 GCA_024278255.1 Chloroflexota bacterium
AGGATTAGGCGCGTCAGCCAATGTTTGACTGCGTGCTTGTAACCATTATACCATCACGCAGCACGCTTTCACGCATCACGCTAAAAAATATCCGACTCCAGGGCGGCGATCAGGCTGCTTACGTCCTGCTCAATCAGGCGGAGAAGTCGCAGGATTTCCTGACGTTCCCCTTCGGCCAGACCCTGCCGCTGGATGCGGGCCAGGTGCTGGCGCACGTAGCTGAGACGGCGGGCATTGGTGATTTTTTCTCCGCCGGGGGCCAGGTCGGGCAGCGAGGTGTTGTCCGGGGGCAGATCGTTTTCCCACACGGCCGTATCCCCCATCACCCCACCCTCCTCCGGCAGCATTTCCGGGACGATCTCCGGCTCCACCACCGGCTGCCGCAGCAAGCGCACCGTCTGGTACACCGTCTGGTCCGTGTTCTCCTTCAGGATGCGGGCAATCTGCTTCGCTTCCTTCTCTGAGATGTCCCCGGCGACGCGGGCTTTGTGCAGGGCACGCTGCTGCGATTTTTTCAGGCCGCGGTAGAGGCGGGTGTCTCGTTCACTGATACGGCCGTCCCGCACATCTTCCTGAATCTCCTGCGGCAAATCCAGCACATTGATCAGCTGGCTGATGCGCTGCCGGGAATAGCCCAACCGCTGCCCCACTTTGGCCCAGGTAATGCGCGTCCCCCAGGGAATATCCGTCTGCACGCCCGAATCCCGCGCTACGTCCAGTTCATCCTGCATCAAATCCCGCAGGCGTAGCAAGCCGGCCGCCCGGTCCACGTCATTCAAATCCTCGCGCTGGATATTTTCCACCAACTGGCGCACGAACCGGGTCACTTCGTCATAATCCCGCCGCCGCACCACCGCCGGGATGGCGTTCAGCCCGGCCAGCCGCGCCGCCCGCCAGCGCCGTTCGCCATGCACAATCAGGTAGCTGTTGGGGGCCACTTCGGCCACTTCAATGGGTTGGATGACGCCGTCCTGCTTGATGCTCTCGCTCAATTCCCGCAGGCTCTCTTCCAGAAATGTTTGCCGCGGTTGGGTGGGGTCCGGCCGGATATTGTCCAGGCGGATGGCCAGAAGCTGCATCCCGGCCGACTGCTCGACGGCGTCCTCCCCGGCAAACAACGCCTCCATCTCCTCACCGCGCGGCTGGATGGGTTGGGACAGGTTGACTTTTGGTTTCTTGCGTGCCATTTTTCTCCAGTTTTCAGTGTTCAGTGTTCAGTCGGCGTTTCTGTTACTGAACACTGCACACTAAACACTCCTCTCAATCTCTTTTGCTGCCTGCCGGTACGCCTCCGCCCCCGGACTGCGCGGATCGTAGGCCAGGATACTTTGCCCGGCGACGGCGCTTTCGGAAAAGCGGACGGAGCGTTTGATGACGGCGTTGAAGATGTAGATGCTGTCACCGTATTGGGTGTTGACGGCCGTAGACACCTCCCGCGTCATCGTCGTCCGGGTATCCGCCATCGTCAGCAAAATGCCTTCAATCGCCAGATTCGGGTTCAGATTCTTGCGCCGCACCGTCTCAATGCTGGACAAAATCATAAAGGCCCCCCGCGCCGCCAGATATTCCGTCTGCACGGGGATAATCACGCTGTTAGCGGCCGTGAGGGCATTGATCACCAGCAGTCCCAGCGATGGATTGCAGTCAATGAGGATGTAATCATACGCTTCCCGGATGGGGGCCAGCACCGTTTCCAGCACCCGTTCCCGGCTGAGGGTGTTGATCAGCGACAATTCAATCAGGCTCAATTCTGGCTGGGAAGGCAGCAGGTGGAATGTTTCGTCCGTTTCGTAGATGGCCTGGCTCACATCACCCTCGTAGCCGTCAATTTCATCCTTAAAGGCGGCGTAAATGGTGGGCGAGACCTGATCCGGGTCAAACCCCGCATGTTGGGTTAAATTGCCTTGGGGGTCTAAATCCACAGCCAGGACACGATGCCCCATTTCAGCCAGGGCTGCGGCCAGGTTGATGGTGGTTGTGGTCTTGCCCACACCCCCTTTTTGCATGGCAATGGTGATGATCCGGGTCATGTGACCTCCTTTTTAGTGACAAGGTGTGCAACTTTCAGGTGACAGGGTGAAGATACACAGAAGTTGGGGAACTGTCAACCGGGGTAGACAGTTTGTTAAAATGGCGCGTCTCCCGCAATCTGCTGGTGCCATTCTGTCAGCCAGGCCATTGTTTCGGTAAAACGATTGGCGGGGAGGAGTTTGTAGCTGGTGATGCCGAATTTGCGGTACATTTCGCCGTAGACGGCGCCAAATTCGTTCTTTTTGGTTTGCTTGCCCAGGGCGATAGCCACGGTCTTGACGGCCTGGCTCAACTGGCTGGCCTGGTCTTCGGTGACTGTTTGGCTGCCGGAAAGTTGTTCCTCCACAGTAGCCAGGCGGTCCTCGACATTATCCAGGCGCAGTTCGGTATCGCCCAGGCGGCCTTCCAGCAAAATTTGCTGCCGGGCCAGTTTGACGACGGCCATGGCCATCTTGTACGCTTGCACGGCGTCTGTGTTTTGGTCGAGCAGCGTCTCAAATTGGGGATCGGCCGTCAGGCGCCCTTCCTGGAACGCTTCCCAAAGGACGGCCGCCGCTTCTTCTTGAAATCGTTCTAGTTTGGAGCGTATTTCTTCTTTAGCGGCCGAAACGCGGATGCCGGACAGCCACAAAGGGATCAGGTCTACCCGGAGTACGTAGCTGCTTTGGGTACCGCCGCCAGGGGTAGACAATTTGTCTACCCCTTTGAGTCCCTTGTTCAAGATGGCGTGCCGTTCAATACGGCGGCGCTGTCCTTGAGCGTCCAGCCCCAGGGCGCGGCACATCTGCGTCAGGCCGGCGTAGATACGGCCGTCCCCGGCGCGCAGAGCTGTAATCTCATCCTCATAAAACAAAACCTGTTTTTCCTCGACAGGAACCAGAGCGCTGATTTGTGTCTTATCTGTCATTTGTCATCGTGTGTCCCGCTACCGCTGCTATTACGGCAACAGTTGCCTTGCCAGGGGTATGTATTTTGTCTACCCCTTTGTCGGGTGTATTTGTAACGAATACACCCGATCTAACTTTTTTCCCACTCATTTTACCCCTGTTTTGGCTTGATTCATAATGGAATACGGCCGTTCCCGGATGACGAGATATAACGCACTGTGTTATAATGGTGACGCAGTGCGTGATGCGTATTGATTCTTTACTAATGTTATGAGCGGCGGTCGGTAATTACCCAATTACTCAATTGCCAAATCACCCCGCTTCGGGAAAAATCCTATGGACAACTCATCTAATAAAGCCATTGATTACGTCATCATCGGTTCCGGCTTTGGCGGCAGCGTTTCTGCCATGCGTCTGACCGAGAAAGGGTACCGGGTGCTGGTTTTGGAGCGCGGCAAACGGTACAACGCTGAAGATTTCCCCAAGACAAACTGGAATGTATTCAAATATCTCTGGCTGCCCGCGGCCCGCTGTTTTGGTTTCATGGGCATGAATTTTCTGAATGATATTCTCATTCTGAATGGTTCCGGCGTGGGCGGCGGCAGCCTGGTGTACGCCAGTACGCATATCCAGCCGCCGGAGCATTTCTACGAAGCGGAAGAGTGGCGGGATTTGGCTGACTGGAAGGCGGAACTGGCCCCCCATTACGCCACGGCCAATCGGATGCTGGGCACGACGGAAAACCCCAAGTTTTGGCCGGCCGACGAGGTTTTGTACCAGATTGCTACGGAATTGGGCCGGGAAGATACGTTTACCCCGACCCCGGTGGGCATCTATTTTGGCGAGCCGGGAGAAGATGTGTCTGATCCCTATTTTGACGGCGAGGGGCCAGCGCGTACCGGCTGTATTTTTTGCGGCGGCTGCATGGTGGGCTGCCGGTACAATGCCAAGAATACGCTGGACAAGAATTATCTCTATTTTGCGGAAAAGAACGGGGCGGAAGTGCGGGCAGAAGCGAATGTGGTGGATATACGGCCGTTATACGGCCCCCAACCCGACAATGCCCGCTACGAAATCATTTACGAACGCACCACAGATTGGGTCTTCAAACGGCGCAGCAGCGTGCGCGCCCAAAACGTCATCCTGTCTGCCGGGGTGCTGGGTACAGTAAACCTGCTCCTGAAATGCCGTGATGAATTGCGCACGCTGCCTCGCCTTTCCTCCCGCTTGGGGCAGATGGTGCGCAGCAACAGCGAAGCCCTTCTCGGCTCCACAGCCCGCGAAGGCGACGTGGATTATTCTCAGGGCGTGGCCATCACCTCCCACTTCTGGATAGATGACGTGACCAGTGTGGAACCGGTGCGCTATCCGCGCGGCTCTTCCTTTATCCGCAACATCACCCTGCCGGTGGTGGATATGGAGGGCGGGTTTTGGCAGCGTTTGGGCCGGGTTCTGTTGAATGGCCTGCAAAACCCGTATGATTTGCTCAAGGTCAGACTGCTGCCGGATTGGGCCAGGGACAGTACCATTTTGCTGGTGATGCAGACGATTGAGAACCGGCTGCATCTGAAGCGGGGGCGCAACCTGTTTACCCTGGGGCGCAAGGGGCTGGTGACGGAGCAGGATACGCAAGTGCCGGTACCCACTATCATTGCGGCCGGCCGCCAGGTGTATGACCGTTTTGCCGAGTTAACCAACGGTATTCAAGGGGCTTCGCTGAACGACGTGCTGCTCAGTACGCCTACCACAGCTCACATTTTGGGCGGCTGCGGCATTGGCGCAGATGAGTCGTCGGGGGTGGTGGATACGAAGCATGAGGTGTTTAACTATCCGGGGATGTATGTGGTGGATGGCTCGGTCATTCCGGCCAATCTGGGGGTGAATCCCAGTTTGACAATTACGGCGCTGGCAGAACGGGCTATGAGTCAGGTGCCGCTTAAGGAGGAGGTGGCGGAGGTACGGCCGTTAACTGCCCCAGCCGATTTACCCCAACCCCGCCCCCTGCCCGATCCTAAAAAACAAGCCCTTACATTCGCCGCTATTGCCGGTATAATCGGGGTGATATTGTTTGCCTGGCTGAAGAAGCGGTGAGGGGATGAGGGGTTTTACCGCACATCACGCCTCACGAATCACGCAAGGAGATACCCATGGGTGTAAAAACTGTAACGGAGAATAAAAAATTGAACGGGCAGGTACGTCAACTGCCTTTTGTTAATCCGGCAACGGGGGAGCAGTTCGGCAGTGTGGCCATGGCGACCCGTGAGCAGGTGATGAGCGCCCGGCGGGAGATGGCGGCAGCGCAGCGTATCTGGGCGGCCAAGCCGTTGAACGAGCGTATCCGTATTTTGCGCCAGTTTCAGGCGGTGGTGATTGATGCGTTGGATGAGATTACGGCCGTTATCAATCAGGACACCGGTAAAAGCCGCCAGGACGCCTTGATTGAAGTAATGATGTCTGTAGATAAACTGCACCAATACTACAAACATGCGCCTAAATGGCTGAAACGCCGCCGCGTGCCGCCTGGCCTCTACTTTTTCAAAAAGTATTACGTGGAACCCTATCCTTATGGCGTTGTTACCGTAATTGGCCCCTGGAATTACCCCTTTGATTTGACCATCCCCCCGGTTTGCTCCGCGCTGTTGGCTGGCAATACCGTTCTCTTAAAGCCATCGGAAGTAACGGCCGCTACCGGTGTTTTGCTGGAAAATCTTTTCCAGCGCGTGCCGGAACTGGCTCCTTACGTGCGCGTTTTGCATGGGGATGGGGCCGTCGGCGCGGCTATCGTCGAGTCCCAGCCTGACCTCATCTTTTTGACCGGTTCGACGGCGACGGGGTACAAGGTGGCCGAAGCGGCGGCCAAAACGTTGACGCCCACCATTTTTGAATTGGGTGGCAAGGACCCCATGATTGTCCTGGAAGACGCGGATATTCAGGCGGCGGCTCGTTGGGGCACGTGGGGCGCGTTTTACAACA
>JAJRTP010000246.1 GCA_024278255.1 Chloroflexota bacterium
ACTCGCCAACGCGCAGTCCTGTGACTGCACGGAAAACTACTGGGTGCTTTTTTAATCTTGTATATCGAAATATCATGTCTCTATCCTAGAGCATGTTTTATTATGAAACAAATCTACTGATTACTGCAGCAATTCGAAATATAGAAATCAGTCAGGGGCAGGCTCAATCTCAAGTTGAGTAAACATGAAGTTAAGCAACGTCTCCCAAT
Organism: Chloroflexota bacterium; assembly: GCA_024278255.1. Lineage (GTDB taxonomy): Bacteria > Chloroflexota > Anaerolineae > Promineifilales > Promineifilaceae > JAJRTP01. The sequence goes on from JAJRTP010000246.1 coordinate 210, forward strand.
TGTCAAAAATTAAATAACGGGTTAATGCTTGCACATCCTGGAAAAAAGTATCGCGCCGACCAAGTTCAGCTCTGATTCTTCGATAAATTTCATCCCCAATATCGGCAATTGTATGTAATAGAAAGGCCAACAGGTTCAACGTTAACAAGGTTGTGGAAAGATGACGTTCGCCATGACCGAAATTATGTTCCAGATGATACCCATGATTCTTGAGTACATTGTTGTTTTCATTCTCGTTTTTCCAACGAGCACGACCGCAGCGAACTACTTCCTCTACTCGGCCCCGGCTCAAACTATGTTTGGTCACAAAAGCATTCCGATAGAGGATGGTACCATCCGTTTCATGGATGACGGTGATTTCGCACCAATTAACCAGGAGTGCATCCTCTCCACCGCGTAAGGGAACCTGATTGAGATAACGATACTGCCAGATTTCCCCGTATCGGCCATTCCAAACGCGGCGTTGATGGCTGTGGAGACGTCCTAAAGCAGCAATAGCGTCGATATACTCGTATAAAACAGGATGAGAATCAGGTTTGCACACAAAAATGAAGTTGAGTCCCTGACTTAAAACCAGTTTACACAAAGGTTGATTGCTGTACAAATCATCACCTAACAAGGTGACATCATAGGCTGCCAACTCTTGTCCATATTGTTTGACCCACCGTTTAGTAGCGGCTCGTTCACAATCTTGTTTTTCATGTCCATCCTGGGGTAGAATGAATTCGGGCACAAACGGCAATACGTACGGTTGGTCGGGGGCAACTACCACAGGGGTGATAACGCTGTGACTGTAATGTGTCTGTCCATCTTTTCCCTGGCGTTGCGAACAACTGGGACAACTTATCTTGGTTGATGCAAAATACTGAACACCATCCAGCCCCATCAATAATCGTCCCTGCAACACGCGGAATGATTTCAGATACCCTTGCCGTTCCATTTCTCGCAGGCTATGCTGATAATCAGCAGCAAATTCGTCTGGAGATACAGGGTCAAGCAAATTTCGAATATGTGTATCAGTGGGAATTGCTTCCATCTGAAAGATGGTTTGGGCATTACTGCTTCCCTTATGCCGGCGCAAGTCACGTTGTGTGGCTAAAAAAGAGGGCGATTGCATAAAAAAGGTGGCAAATGCTCCCAACAGAGCATCGTTAATACGGTATTGCTTGTTTTTACCTCGACGTTCATCGGGTAATCTTTTGGTCTTGAATCGTCTCACAAAATGGTCAACACTTAATTTTCTGGGCATAGGTTATCTACCTCCACGTGATTACTAACCTATTTTCTCCCTTTTGACATTTTTTTCATATTTCGAATTGCTGATTCTGAGTTAAAGGGATTGACTGGTATTCTCATCCCTTGTAAAATGCTTTCCCATGAGCAAGAATGGCCTTTTATACGAGCCAGTGCTCACTTTGAACGCAAACTTTGAACCTTTGAATGTTTGCAATACCAAACGGGCGCTGTTGCTTGTTTTGTCTGGCAAAGCAGAAATTATACTGAATGGTCGCGGCGTTATTCGCAGCAGTACGGCCGTGTTTGAGATTCCGTCGGTCATCCGTCTGGGCTATATGATCAAACGGCCGCGGCCTCGTGTTGCCCTATCCAAACGAGAAATTTTGCGCCGCGACCATTACACTTGCCAATATTGTGGCGGCCAACCCCGCTTTTTAACGATTGACCACATTATTCCTCGCCACATGGGCGGTGAACATTCCTGGAAAAATCTGGTAGCTGCCTGTATGCCTTGTAACCGGCGTAAAGGGGGCAAAACCCCGACACAAGCCCATATGCCCTTGCTGAGAGAACCAAAAGAACCCAAACCTTCTGCGCTTTACCGTTTCGGCCGTCACCTGGAAACCCATGAAGAGTGGGTCCAGTTTATTGAAGGTTGGTAATTTCAGTTTGCCGTTTGGTCGCATTCTCCTCAGCCAACGTCACAATCTGGTCATAACCAGCATCCAGTAAAGCAGCTACTTCCGCAACCATTTTTCGATAATTTTCTAACGTGCTGCCATAGGGATCGGCCACACTACCCTTTTCCCCGCTCATCTGCCCCAATGTATAGATTTTAGCCGCGTGACCGGGAAACTCAACCTGCAAGGCTTCTACATGCCGCCATTCCATACACAATACAAGATCGGCTTCCTGGACCAATCGTTCATTTACCTCTCTGGAGCGGTGGCGGCTGATGTCAATACCCCGTTCAGCCATCGCCTGCACACTAAAAGTGGAGGCTGGCTGTCCAGCCATCGCCCAGGTTCCGGCAGAGCCAACTGTCCAGCCGCCCACACTATGCTGTTGCCAAGTATGCCGTAACAACCCCTCGCCCACGGGCGAGCGGCAAATATTGGCCGTACAAATAAACAAAACGTGGGGCATGAGGCTCTTCCCAAAAGTGAGAGGCCAGATTGTAAAAACCTGGCCTCTCGCGCAAATTAATCTAGTTCAGGCTGCAATAGGCCATAGTTATTATCCCGCCGCCGGTACACCACATTGACAGTGCCTTCATCTATGTTGAAAAAGACGTAAAAATCATGCCCCAGCAGTTCGAGCTGGTCGATAGCTTCTTCCAGAGCCATGGGGCGCATGGAGAATCGTTTGTAACGAACAACTTGTGATTCCTGATCTTCCTCTTCTTCCTCATACGGTAAGGGTTCGCCTAATATCAATTCTTCTGTGTTACCAGCGTTGCGCCATCTGCGCCGCTGTTTTCCCCGGTAACGACTGATTTGCCGGTATAATTTGTCAACGACAGCATCAATAGAAGCAAACATATCGCTGCTGCGCTCTTCTGCCCGTAAAATAGTGCCGCGTTTGTCACGCACGGTGATTTGGGCCACCTCGCGTTCTTCAGCATTACGGGCGTGAGCTTCTTCAGAAAGATCCACTCGGGCCTCAACCAGATCGGGCATGTAGCGATCCAGTCGACTGGTTTTCTTTTCTACATAGTTTTGCAATCTCGTTGTAACTTCCATATTGCGACTATTGATTATTAGTTCCATTCTCTTTTCTCCTAGTGATTTTTATTGGGCGCAGGCCGGAATCTGTTGTCTTGCCAGGATTCACATAGCGCGAGCCGTACTATAACCGGATACGGTCTTGGCCCCTACCATTAACAAGGCTTCGGCAGTGGCTGCCATCGTTGCTCCGGTTGTACATACATCATCAATTAGTAAAATGTTTTTCCCGGCCACTTTAGCCGCGTCGGCTCTGAAAGCGCCGCGGACATTGGCTAATCTGTCAATGGCATTTAAGCCTACTTGCGGGGAGGTGTGCCGGGTACGGCTGATGGCTTCCAAGTCATAGGGAAGTGATAGCTGCCGACACATATGTTTTGTTAATAGCGCTGACTGATTGTACCCTCTTTTTTTCTGACGGTCAGGGTGCAAGGGAACAGGTATTACCAACTCTGGATCAAATTGCCATTGAGGCCAGGCTTTTATCATTAAATCGGCCAAGGGTTCGGCCAGAGCATGGTAACCGTTGTATTTCATGTTGTGGATAATTTGCGGAATCGGATCAACAAATTGGGTGGCCGCACGGATTTTACTCAGGGGTAACGGCCGTTTGCGGCAAACATAGCATATTGAATGGGAATCGGCAACGATACGGCCGCATTGAGGACAGAGGGGTTCAGACAGCCATTGGATACGGCCGTAACAATCGTCACACAACAAGGAACCAACCTTTTTGCAGCTAACACAAACAGGGGGGAAAACAAGATTTTTGAGAGCGTCTGCCAGACTTTTGGCGCCATTACGCCACGATAAGGCTGATAATGCCAATGACTCACTCAAGGATTGACCGACCTTCTCTACACAAATTTTTGATTGTACGACTGATAAGATTAAGTGTAACGGCCGTTTCTTTATCCTCTCACACCCTGCATAGCCGTACTCCTTAAAATCTGGAATAACGCTGGCCCCAGCAGCACGATAAAGATTGACGGGAAAATCAAGAACACCATCGGGAACATCATCTTAACCGGCGCCTGTTGCGCCTTTTCCTCAGCTCGCTGCCGGCGGCGCACGCGCATTTGATCCGCCTGAATACGCAAAATCTTACCGATACCTACCCCTAGCTGTTCCGCTTGCAAAATAGCCGCAATGAAACTGGTTACATCCGGTACATCCATCCGATTCGCCATATCGCGCAAAGACTGCCGGCGAGATTTACCCAATTGCATTTCATAAATAGCCCGGCCAAATTCTTTCGCCAGAGGATCGTCCCACTTTTCATCTACTTTTTGCATGGCACCATTAAAAGTCATACCTGCATCTACACAGATTGTCATGAGGTCCAACGCATCCGGCAGTTTTTTGATAATTGCCTGCTTCCGCCGGTCTACCTTTGCCCGCAGCCACATGTACGGCAAGAACCAACCCAGGACAAAAGTCCCCAAAGTAAAAAGTAACCGTTTGTTGAGGGCAGAACCGAACCGCGTCATAACCATAAACGTCAATGCTGCAAAAAGAATACTGGAGACAACACGGATCATCAAAAATTCAGAAGCCCGCATATTGCGCGGGTTTCCAGCCAGTTCCAGCATACGTGTTGTGCTTTCCAGGGTTTTCTGCGGGGTAAATCGAACAAGAAACTCGCTCATCCCGCGAATAATGGGCACAAAAACGCGGTCAGTAATGGGCATTGACAGCTCAATTTCTTCAATCGAGGCTATTTCTTCACGGGCAGCGTATTCATCAATCCGCGAAATCAACGGATCATCCTCTGAGCGCCGCAGCAGCAACACGCTAATAATTATGATAAAAACAGCCACAACCACAAGAATGAGCAATAGCAATGGACTCATAATTTATCTCCGTCGTTCACTAATTTAACGCCGCTCTTTTCTGCCTGATTAAAATCTTAGGTTATACTTCAATGTCTACAATCTTCCGAATAGCTAACCACCCAAAGAAGATCATCATTGCCCCAATACCCAGAAGAATCCAACCACAGGGGAATACATTGGGAATAATCCAGGGTTGTTCTTTAACCCACAACTCTGATACATAGCCAGGATTAATTAAGAATAGCATGCCCCCTAACGCTACGGGAAGTAAAGTGATAATAGTGCCTGATGCCCGGCCTTGTGCGGTCAAGGTGCGAATCTCACCTTTGATACGCACCCGCTCCCGAATAGTGTGGCTGATGCTTTCCAACACTTCGGCCAGATTGCCGCCTACTTCACGCTGAATGTTTACGGCCGTAATAACTAAATCCAGGTCCTCACTGGGCACGCGCCGGTACATGTTATCTAACGCCGCCTCCACACTCAACCCCAGACGCACTTCCTGCACCACCCGCTCAAACTCCACGGAAACCGGCGGGGGTAATTCTGTAGCAATGGCTTCCATGCCCTGCAAAACGCTGTATCCGGAACGCAAAGCGTTTACCCACAAATTCAGCGTGTCGCCGAGTTGGTTATCGAAAGCACGCATCCGTTTGTTGGCGGCATATTTAACATACTGTTTAGGGGCAATAAAACCCGCAATAGCCCCAAATACAGCAAAGACTACAGAATTTTCTCCGGGTAAATAGTAACCCAGCAATCCGCCGCCTATGGTGGCCAGGATAACCACTACGAAATACTCGCTGACACGCAGCTTTAAATCGGCCTTGGCTAAACGGTCCCGAGTTGTTTCAAAAAAGCCTCGTCCGGACAACGCCTTGTCCAGTCTATCAGCCACATCCGGCCCCGCGGAATCTACATCTTCATCAGGGATATCTACAACTGTAGTTGATGTCCCTACAAATTGTTCCAGGCGATCATCTACACTACTTTGACCACCACCCAGCACAATAGCAGCACCCGCGCCTAATATCAGAAAAATACTGGCAAGAGCTATAACAATGAGTAATGGGGGCATATCACGCTCCTTTTGTACTGCTGCATTGCTTATATGAATGATTTATTACGGCCGTAAGCATCCCTTTATCGCCTGCGCGACCCAATACCGAAAATGGATGGCGGCAAAATAATACCCTGCTCTTGAATCTTCCACATAAATTTCGGCCGTAAACCCGTAGGCCGCAACCGGCCAATAACCTTGCCATTCTCAATATTTGTTTGTTCAAAGCGGAAGATTTCCGACATAGTGATAATATCCCCTTCCATCCCTTGAATCTCACTAATCGAAGTAATTTTCCGAGTGCCGTCACGCATACGATCTTGATGGACGATCAAATGAATAGCCGAAGCGATTTGTTCCCGAATAGCCCGATGAGGCAAATCCATACCGGCCATCAACACCATCGTTTCCAAACGAGACAGCATATCACGCGGGCTATTGGCATGGCCTGTAGCCAAACTCCCATCATGACCCGTGTTCATTGCCTGCAACATGTCCAAAGCCTCACCACCACGAACCTCACCCACAATAATCCGATCAGGCCGCATACGCAGCGAATTAACCACCAAATCCTGAATCGTCACAGCCCCACGCCCTTCCACATTAGCTGCACGTGACTCCAATGTCACCACATGATCCTGTCGTAGTTGCAGCTCGGCTGCATTTTCAATCGTAACAATCCGCTCATCATCAGGAATAAACCCGGAAAGAATATTCAGCAGAGTCGTTTTCCCAGAGCCTGTACCGCCTGAAATCATAACATTCAGTTTAGAGATAACGCATGCTTTCAGGAATTCAACCGCTTCTGGCGTAATACTGCCAAATTCAATCAAATTCTCGACCGTAAAGGGTATCTTGGCAAAAATACGAATCGTCAATGTCGCCCCATTCAGCGCAATTGGCGGGATTACGGCATTAACACGAGAACCATCTGGCAATCGCGCATCAACCATTGGCGATCCTTCATCAATACGCCGGCCTAACGGAGCTACAATCCTATCAATAATGCGCAACAAATGATCATTATCTTCAAAGGTCACATTGACTCGCTCCAAGCGGCCAGCCCGTTCTATGTATACATTCTTTGGCCCGTTAACCATGATTTCGGTAATACCATCAGTATGCAAGAATTGTTCCAGAGGACCAAAACCTAAAATTTCAGCTACAATCGCCTCAAATAACCGCCTTTTTTCATTGCGGGTCAAAACGATACTTTCCTCAGCCAGCATGGATTCAAACATTTCTTGAATGGTCACGCGAACTTCGGCCGTTTGCGTAATATCCATGCTGGGGTCCAGCTCCGCAATCAAGCGTTGCTGCACACGGTTTTTCAGGTCAACATAAGCATCGCGTGAACCCACAGCTGGCGACGCCCGCTTTACTCTAAGCTCTTGTAACTTTGATGATTCTGAATGTTCAGAAGAATCCTGATTGCGTTCAATTCGCTTTAAGAGTGACACTTTTAACCTCCAGCATTTCCTCGACTAAACAATCTGCCCAACAAACCGCTTTGCTTTGGCTTGTCCGCATTACTCTTGCCATTGGATGTTTCTGTCACTACCATCTCTTTGATTACATAATCAGATAACTTTACCAAGGCTAAACTAACCGGACGTTTTTGGTTCGCACCTATCACCAAAGGTACACCCTGGTCTGCGGCTACATCAACAGCTATATCATCCCTGGGGATAACCATAAATATCGAGCGTTTCAGCGTGTCTCCCACATCTTTAACAGATATACTGTTTTTATTTGAAGCTCGATTGACAACCAACCATACTTTTTCAGATTCATATTCCAAACTTTCGGTTAAGTCAAAAAATCTGCTGACATTTTTCAAGCTGGTAAGGCTCTGTTGTGTAACTAATATAATGCGATCCGCATTATCCATAACAGCCAAGGTCTTCTCATTTAGATATGACGGCGTATCTATAATGACGAAATCATAAGATTGTCGCAGATTTGTGACGAGATTAACCAAGTTCTTTTCCGTTACAACATCAGCCATTTCCGGACGTGGGGGGGCAAGCAGTACATTCAAGTCAGTACGATGAACTTGCACAATACTGCTTATTAAATCAGAATCGATTTCATCGCCACTGTTTAAATCAGCCAGACTGGTAACTGCCCGCAAATTCAACATGACGGAAACATCGCCAAATTGCAAGCTGACATCTACCAGGACGGTGCGATGTCCTTGTTTTGCCAAAGATACAGCCAAATTAATTGCAACAGTCGTACAACCAGTTCCACCCTTCGGACTAAAAACAGCGATTACTTTTCCTTCTGATAACGAGGGTGCTTCAGGCCCTCGCCCGTCCGTATAAGCATGTTGGGGCAAAACGGGAGCCGCCCGCATGGCTGGTCGTTTATCGTGAACCCGCCGGATAGCCGCCGTTAATTCATCCCCACCAAACGGCTTTGTCAGAAAATCTCTAGCTCCGGCCATCATAGCACGCCGCAAATAATTCGGATCGCTTTGCACCGACATGATGATAATTTGGACAGTCGGAACCAACTCAGTGATCTGCTGGCTGGCGCCAATACCATCCACGCCAGGCATGTTGATGTCCATTAAAATAATGTCAGGTTCAAACTGACGCGCCATTTCAATAGCTTCTTCGCCAGTACCGGCCTGACCGATTACTTCGATGTCGGACTCAAACTGGAGCAACTTTCTTACATTTTCTCGTGTTTCGGGGAGATCATCAACAATGAGTACGCGGATATTCTCTGCCATTCTTTTTCCAGGATTATTTTGAACTTCCAGTTATCCTTGTGTATGGACTTCCGGGTTATTTTAACGTTACTGCCGTATATAAAGATAAAACATACTTGCTTTTACTTGACTATAACTCCATCATACTATGATCCTTAACATTGTCAATAGGATAATAGCGGGGAGTATAAACAAAAAATGAGTCCTATCAAATGATAGGACTCACGGTCTCAAAAAAACTAATATATCTTTGAATTAATGGGAATGCTAATAAAAATTAGCCGAGACCATTGGTGACGCGGCTGAACACGTTACCGATTTGCGGACCGAGCAGAGTCAAGATAGCGATAACTACAACAGCTACCAGGACAAGAACCAACGCATACTCTACCAAACCCTGACCATCTTCACGATGTAAGAACAACATTTTGCCTTTACCTCCTATGGTAAATTTACAAATAATTTCTAAAGACCAATAAAACAATACAAGTGAATTACGCTTAAAGATTATCGTTTATCAAATGAATTCTCAATAGGAGAGTAGTACCGAAATGTTAATTGTGTTTTACGATGTTTTCTTGGGTGTCACACAGAAACTACACTATTTAGTGTAGCCGATGAGCTTAAAATTTACCTTACGGTTATTTCTTCAACAGAAATGGGTATCATGAATTCTACCCGGGTGCCCTGACCGATGCTGCTTTGAATGTTTAGTTCACCACCCAACATTTCCGTGCGTTCTCGTAAGGTAGCCAGACCTATGGTACGGCCGTTTCCATTCAACACTTCATCCGGGTTAAAACCACTGCCATTATCTTCCACAACAGCCAACATCTGATCTGTAGCCATGTCCAAAGATATTTGAATTTGGGTAGCCTGGGCATGATTCAGGGCATTTTGCAATAATTCCTGAACATTACGAAAAATCGTCACTTCAATATGGCTCTCCAGGCGCCTTTCTACACCTGTTATAGTGATAGGAACCGGGATACCATTTTTTTCCTGGAAAGATTCAGCATAACGACGCAGCGTCGGCACTACGCCCAGATCATCCAGCATCATTGGGCGCAAGTCAAAGATAAAATCTTTAACATTACTAAAAGTAGAGCCGGCCGAATTTTTAAGCGCATTCAGTTCAGCACGCGCCCGATCCGGGTTCACATCAAAAAAACGCTGGCAGATTTCTGCCTGCAAAATAAAATTGCTGATGGACGAAGCAACCGTATCGTGCATTTTCCGCACTAATCCTTGCCGGACCGCTTCTTCTGTTTGGATAACGCGGATAACACTGGATTGGTCGCCGATAGCGGCACGGGACGACGCTGTAGGCATTGCTGTGAGGCCACCGCTCAATTCCAATAATCTTCTTTGTAAATCTGCTAAACGTTCCAGATTCCGCTGGTCGCTTTGTAATTTTTCCAGTTGTCCGCGCATAGTAAAAAGTCTTTGCTGGACATCATTCAGCGCTTCATAAGCTTCTTTGATATCCTGACGGGGCAACGTGTCAAAATTAGTTTGCAACTGGCGCGTATAGTTTGTTACCTGGGCATTTCGTTGAGCCAGTTTCTCTACTTCTGCGGCACTCTGTTTTATAAGAATGTCAATTTCTTTGAGGTCCCTTTGTGTCTGTTCGTACTCCTTTTGGGTTTCCTCGATGAAGTTTTGTGTTGAGTAATCCTCTTCCATAATGCTTAATTTACCGTTATGTTTTCAGTATTAGCGTTCATCTTCCAGACGAACCCATCCATGCCGCAAAGCATATACGGCCGCTTGCGTCCGGTCATCTACGCGCAATTTACGTAAGATTGCTGTCATGTGGTTCTTCACTGTTTGATGACTAATGCCCAGCTTGTAGGCGATTTCTTTATTGCTCAAGCCGCGAGTAACGTGTTCCAATATTTCCATTTCGCGCGGGGAAAGGGGGATGAACAGTTCATCGGTATCACTAATCATCGGGCCGGCAAAACGGCCGACTTTTTGTTCAATCCAAACAACCAATTCATCATAGGTCATTGTTTTGCCGTCTACATAGTATTGACCATCACGGACTGTATAAATGATACTGATTAATTCTTCCGGCGTTATGTCTTTAGGGCAATAAGCGGAGGCTCCGGCCCGGAGTGCGTGAAACACCTGTTCGACGTCGTCGTATCCCGTAATCATGATCACTTTCATTTCGGGTGCTTTGTTTTTGATTTTTCGGGTCACCTGAAGGCCGTTAATGGTGGGTAAGTTGATGTCCATTAAAATGACCTCGGGTTGCAGATCATGAGCCAATTCGATGGCGACCTCGCCATCTGCTGCCTCACCAATGACGTGCATATGAGGGTCGGTTTCTAAAACATCAATAAGTCCTTGACGAAAAACGGGATGATCATCAACAATGAGTAACTTGATTTGTTCGGACACAGTAAATTAACCTCTCTTTGACTGGATTTTGTGACGGTCGTCTACATTTGTTGTCATGCGGGTTTTCCCAATTAGAACCTGCTGTGATGCGGGCTGTATGGAAAGAATTGAAGATAAGGAACGATGGCAGTATACCATGAAAAAGAGACTGATGGCAACTTTACCTGACTGTTTTTAGCCGGTAAACGGTCATATTGTTTAATCCGGCAGCCTGAGTTAAGGTAAAATTAGTGGTGAAAACGAGGATAACGTCCGGATCATGGGCCACGGCCGTATACGGCCAGCCCGGCGCTGTGACCAAATAATCAGCCTCGCTCTGCAAAACATACTGTTCCAGCGCTGCTTCATCAGCCAATAGGGGGATGATTTCCGGGGAGATAAGTCCGGCCAGGTCGAGCAACGGCCGTTCCGCAAAATACCCTATCGCCCCAATATCATGTGAGGCAATCAGAGCGTCTTCCGGCGTGTTTACCGCCAGCCATTGGGCCACCGTCACCATTTCCCCTTCCACAATGGCTACGTCCCGCGCATAGGCAAATGCGCCCTGGAGCAGGAAAAAGAACAGCATCAGGGCAAAGGTGATGGTAGCGACACGCTGCGCCAGCCACAAAACACGGCCGGGTGATTGCCGAGCAAAGAGCAGTTTGATCCAGCCGCCCAGCCCGTAAATCAGCCAGACGGGAATAGCAGCCATGAGGTAACGGCCGTGTTGAAACGTAACCGGCAGCCGCCAAGCATACAACATGACGTGTCCCCCGGCCCATAACAAGGGCAGTGTAGCCATCAACTGCTTCTGCCGCCAATCCCGACGCAGCGCCAGCCAGCCGCCATAGATGACGCCTGGCAGCAGCAAAAAATGAGCCGCGTTGATCCCCTGCCAGCCAGTATCCGATCCCCCCAGGCTAAAATAGAACAACTGGAGAATGCGCGTACCGATAAACTGCTGCAAAACGGCCGCATACTCCGTCTGTTTGGCGTAAAAAGTATTGGGCCAGACACTGCCGCTGGTCAGATAATTGAAGAGAAAGTAAGGGATCAGGGTGAGGACGGCCGTACCCCCATACACCAGTAACCCCTTAATCCGCTCGCCTATCGCCCCCGGCAGCAAGAGCAATCCCAAGGCAACAAGCAATAACAACACCAGCCCATCTGGCCGGATGAGAATCAGCAACCCGGAAAGAACGCCCAATAATGCCAGCCCGCTCAATTTGATATGACCTTTGGCGGCCATACGCAGATACAAGGCTGTAATTTGTAAAGCCAGGGCGGCAAAGAGGAGTGTTTCCATGCCGCTGGCTGCCGCCCACAATAAAGGCCAGGTCAAAGCCGTCGTCAGTCCAGCCAGCCAATCTTTATCAGCTAAATCAGGCCAGACAGCGCGCCACATCTGCATGACGGCCGTCACCAACCAAAGCAGCGACACAAAACCCAGCAAATACGTCCAAAACAGGTAGGGAATGCGTAGAACGTAACCAACCGACAGAAAAATTGTCCAAAGGGGGGCGGTAGAACCGGCGCTCGTCACACCGGGTACGTATGCAAAACGGCCGTATCGCGCCAGACTGCGGGCATACGTCTGGTGAATCCAGGCATCATCCAGCGGGAAGCCTGATTTGCCGCCAATCGCAGCCGAGATGAGTAAAAACAGCCCAAAACCCAACAAACAGGCCAGAAAAACCAGCCAATGCCCGCGCTTTATTTTAGGCATAGCTTACTCCGGGGGATGCAGTTTGTAGAGCTTAAATCGGTCAAAGTATTCGCCCAGATACTCCACATAGGGGGATGCTTCAGTGCCTTCATACAAGGGAGCTAATGGCCGGGGGCGGTTTTCGTCCAGAATCAGGTACGTGGCATTGAATTGAGCCGCAGCCTCTAACATACCATCCACCGGTTCGTTAGGGACGCTGATAGATTTGATGCCGGTGAAGTAGTAAAAAGCTGGGGCATTGCCGCTCATCACCACGGCTGTATCCGGCGCCATCTCCCCCACTTGCTGAAAAAACAACGGTTCCTCTTCTTCCGAATGGCGCAGCGTACCGAAACTGATAATCAAGGCCACCAAAACAAACAACCCGGCAAATATTGGCTTGGCTTTTTCCGGCTGCCAATGCTTCAGTCGTTTAGCCGCCCACTCTACCGCAATACCAATCCCCCCCGCCGCCAATGTCATCATCCACGTCCACAACGCCGCCGAAGAATGGAGCAGACCGCCGCGCTGCCCCGGCCAGGTAAATACCAGACTCATCGCCAGAAACAAGGCCAGTACATACCAGGTCAACGGCCGTAAAAGCCCCCACTTATCCCGCTGCCGTCCCCATTTTATCCAGGCCCAGGCAATAAAAGGGCCTAAAAAGACCAGCCCGCTGACAGCAATAAAGGTCTGAGCGGCCATAGAAACACCCTGTATTTTGGATTGCAAAATGTTGGGCCAGCCCCAGGCCAAATAATCGGAGAGGGTGATGGTACGGCCGTAAGCAAAAATGTCGTCATAATAGGTGAGAAACAGGGTTTGCGTGCCGGAAGTAGGTAACGGCCGTCCCATCACCTGCCAATTATGGATAAACCAGCCACCCATCACCAGCATATAGCCTGCAAAAAGTAGCAGCAAAGAGAGACCCAGGAATTTGAAACTGGATTTTGCTTGTTTTTTCCAGTCCCGAACTTCAAAAAACCACATCAAGCCGCCGATGCCCAACAACAGCACTCCATCCGCCCGTGTCAGATGGGCCAATCCGGCCGTCACCCCGGCCAGAAACCACCATTTCCCGGAGTGGCGGATATGCGCCCAGGCCAGAAAGAGCAAAGTCAATCCCCCCGTCCAGGCAAAAGGGGCAAAGGTCGAGGGTTGGTTTAAGAAACGACTGTAATAGCCGCCTACGGCCGTAAACAAACACGCCGCCCACACCTGCCATCGTTCATCCGTAAATTGCAGGCTGACAACATACGTCAAAATAGGCAGCAGCCCGGCCAACAGCCAAAACGGCAACTGCGCCCCCACAAACTGATCCGTAAACGTGTACCCGACCGCCGCCAGCATAGAAGGCAGTGGCATCCAATAGGAATGGCTGGGGGTAGGAATCCCTTCCGGGTTATCGAGATATTGCCAGATAACCTCTTCAGTAAAACCATACCCGTCTGCCAGGCGACGGCCGTTGGTCGTGTAATAATACGCATCCATATAAGAAGGGTGCGCCATAGAAAACGCCCAAATCCCCTGAAGAACCAGGCCAATCAAAGCCAGCCAAATCCAGTCCCTCTTCTGCCAGGCAGGTCGCTTGTTTTGTTCATCAACGGTGCTTGTCATAATTTCTAAAAGGTGCGACGCACTTTTGTAAATGCGTCGCACCTGAATAACTGCTTGAATTTTTAACCCCTTTTTCCAAATGGGGCTGGCGGCCGTGAGGGGATTTTGTTGGCGGGCGAAAGGAATTTACTGGATTTTATTTTTTAACGTTTTCAAAAAAGCCTTGCGCAAGCCAGGGCTGATAAGCAATTTTTGGAAAAAGGCCGGATAGCGACTACCAATATCCACGCCACAGATACAGTCCTGGGTAACTTGCGGAATCCATTCGTAATCCGCATGAGAAAGCAACCCCGTTCGTTCATTCAGTTGGGGCAGCAACTCCAAAAAAGCATCGCCCGCCTCCGGCCAAACCCGGAGCCGCTTCAAATATCGTTGTAAAGCCAGTAAATCTTCATCCAGATGTTTTTTCTCATCTATTTGCCGGGAAAAGGTATCTTGTGTCGTGTATAAACTCATATCACTGCTCTTGTTTGTGCTACTTTGCCATTATTTTAGAAACCTACTATAACAAAAATGGCGGCGTCACGTAGATAGGAAACAAGAGCTATGGATTACACAAGGAAACTTTCACCCAGTTCCGGCACATGCACGTCAGGGAACTGTTGCTGCTTTTTCAAGGCGTCGGCCAAAGCAAAAGAGGCCTCCTCTTCGCCGTGGACGATGTAGGTGTGCTGTGGCGGCGTCTGAATGTGCCCCGTCCATTCCAGAAGTTCGTTTCTGTCCGCATGGGCGCTGAAACCGTTGATCGTTTCTACCTGCGCCTTCAGCCGGTACGGTTCGCCGAATATCTTGACTTTGGGTTGTTTTTCCACCAGTCGGCGGCCCAGGGTATGGGGCGCTTGCCAGCCTACAATTAGAATGGTGTTGCGCGGATCTTCGATATTGTTTTTCAGATGATGCAGGATACGTCCGGCTTCGGCCATGCCGCTGGCGCTGATGATCACGGCCGGTTCCCGTAAAAAGTTCAACTCTTTTGATTCACGCACGGTGCGGGTGTAATGCACCATCTCGAAACCAAACGGTCCATCATGCTTATCCCCCAGGAGGAAGGCCTCTAATTCCGTGTCGTAGGCTTCGGGATGGAGGCGGTAGATGCCGGTGGCGTCAATCGCCAGGGGGCTGTCTACGTAGATGGGCAGGCGGGGCGGAATATCCCGCTTGTCGGCCAGACGATGCAGCCGGTAAACCAATTCCTGGGTGCGCCCGACGGCAAAGGCAGGCACAATCAGCTTGCCGCCCCGCTTGCAAGTTTCGTTAACGATGCGCTCCAATTTTTTATCGGCGTCGTCAGCCGATTCGTGCAGACGGTTGCCGTAAGTGCTTTCTACTAATAATATGTCCGCGCTGTCAATAAACGTCGGATCGCGCAAAATCGGCCTATCCGGGCGGCCTATATCGCCGCTGAACACCAAACGGATATCCCGATGCTCCTCTTCGTCTTCAATGTCCAGGACGGTAATGGCTGAGCCGAGAATGTGCCCCGCGTCGTAAAAGGTCAGGGTGATACCGGGCAGGAATTGAAACGGCCGTTCATATCCCACCCCCATAAAATACTTCAAACTTTCCACCACGTCGGCGCTGTCATAAATCGGCTCCAATGGAGGCTGCTTGTTTCTGGCCCGCTTCTTGTTCAGATATTCGATGTCATACTGCTGGATTTTGGCACTGTCGCGCAGCATGATGGTGCATAAATCGCGGGTGGCATACGTGCAAATAATACCGCCCTGAAAACCGCTCTTCACCAGATTGGGGATGTTACCACTGTGGTCAATGTGGGCGTGCGACAAAATCAGGTAATCAATCTCGGCAGCGTTATAGGGTAAATGCAGATTGCGCTCGTAAGTTTTCTTGCGCGACCCTTGATACATGCCGCAGTCCATCAGGATTTTACGGCCGTTCACCTCCAACAAATGCTGCGACCCCGTCACCGTGCGTACTGCGCCATGAAACGTAATCTTCATTTCGCTCTCCTCATCACTACTGCAACAACCGGATAATTTCCTCGCCATACTCCCGGCAATGCCACTCCCCTACCGCCTCAATCCGGGCCAATTCCTCCACCGACTGCGGATTTTGCCGGGCAATCTGCCACATCGCTTCCCGGCTGATGATAACGTCAGATTCCACGCCGCGTTCAATGGCCCGGTTTTTCCGCCACAACCGCAGCTTTTCGTAACGATTTGTCACCTGTTCCGGGGGACGTTTAGGCCGTTTGGGGCGCACCGGCGGCGGCGCTTGCCGCCCTTTTTCGATAACGCGCAGCAAAGCCGCGCCATATCGTTTGATCTGGCCGGAACTCATGCCATGCACCCGGCGCATCTCCCGCGTGTTGCGGGGCAAAGTCTGCGCCAATTCGATGAGGGTGCGGTTGCCAAAAACCTTAAAAACCGGCTGGTTACGTCGCCGCGCTTCCTGATCCCGAAAAATGTTCAACTCGCGTAAAACAGCCAACTGCTGCGGCGATAAATCTTTACGGCCGTTGATAGACCAAAAGCTCTCCGGGGCAAATTCATTATTGCTAAGGTTGATCTG
>JAJRTP010000247.1 GCA_024278255.1 Chloroflexota bacterium
AGAGGTTCTGTATATTCATTGAACTCGCCAACGCGCAGTCCTGTGACTGCACGGAAAACTACTGGGTGCTTTTTTAATCTTGTATATCGAAATATCATGTCTCTATCCTAGAGCATGTTTTATTATGAAACAAATCTACTAATCACGGAGGGTCTCATGGCCGACACATTCATTGGCCGTACAATTAACGACCGGTACCGCCTGGAAGCCTTGTTGGGCGATGGCGGCATGGGCGCAGTATACCGGGCCTACGACATCAACCTGGACCGGCAGGTGGCGCTGAAACTGATGCACCCCCACTACGCCCGCCAGGAAGAGTTCCGCAACCGGCTCGTGCGGGAAGCGCAGACCATCGCCAAACTGGATCACCCTTCCATCGTGCGTATCTGGGATTTTGGCGAGGCAGATTCCGGCCTGTTTATCGCTATGGAGTATGTGGATGGCGGCAGCTTGCGCCAACATTTGCGCCGCCTGCAAACCCTGCGTAAATTCCTGCCCCTGCCCCAAAGTATGCAAATTGGGGCCCAGATTGCCGATGCCCTGGATTATGCTCACCGGCGCGGCGTTATTCACCGGGATATAAAGCCGGGCAACATTTTGCTCAAACGTCTCAGCCGGCCGGACGAACCGCACGAGCAGCCTTTCCGGGCGATGATCACTGATTTTGGCCTGGTCAAGCTGCAAGAGGGGCTGAATATCACTCAAAGCGGGGCCACGCTGGGCACACCGACTTATATGTCGCCGGAACAATGCCAGGGGGAACATCTGGACGGCCGTTCCGACCTCTACGGTTTAGGCGTCGTCCTCTACGAACTGTTCACCAACCGGCTGCCCTTCAACTTCCAGAATCTGAGCGAAGCCATTGCCACCCACAACCGCGGCGAAATGCCCACCCTGGCTACCGAAATCCGGTCCGAACTGCCGGCCATCATAGACACCATCCTCAACAAATGCCTGGCCAAAGACCCCAACGACCGGTACGCTGACGGCGCGGAACTGTCAGACGCCCTGCGCAGCGCCATAATTTCTCTGGAAGGTGCGCCCACCCTCATTATGGCTCCTCAGGAAATGGACATTTTAGAACAGGTAAACGAACCGCCGCCCGGCTTTGAACTGATCATCGAGACGCCCGGTCATCCCCCCAGCAATGTGGCCCTGACCCAAGCCGTCATTACCATTGGCCGCCACGCCGACAACGACATCGTTTTACCGGCCGATGGCGTCTCTCGCTACCATACCCGCCTGCAAGCCACAGCGCTGGGCTGGGAAGTAGTGGACTTGGGCGGCGTCAACGGCACATTCCTCAATGACCGGCGCATCCGCCCCGAAGACCCTACACCGCTGGCCCCCGGTGCCCACTTACGCATCGGCCCTTATGAGATCATTCTGCAAGGGCCGGAAGTAGCCATGTTTGCACCGGAACAAGTGGCCGTTTTGGCCGCTATTCCCGGCCAGACCACGCCGCCCATGACCGATGCACCTACACAGGTTATAGATAGCGCGTCAACAGAACCACTAGCCCTCTTCCTGCCTAACAACCGTATTCCGGTTGATCCGGGCCAGCGCGTGGAAATCAAGGTAGAAGTGGTCAACAACTCTCTGATAGATGATCGGGTCAGCTTGCGCGTGATGGGTCTGCCCGCCTCCTGGGTAGCCAGCCCGGATGAGTTCCGGGATTTACCCGCCGGCGAATCCATCCAGTTCTCCGTATTCATCACTCCGCCCAAACATCGCAGTACGCCAATCGGCCGCCAGCGCTTCCGCCTGGAACTGGTCTCGCAGCGTCACCCGGATACCAAAGCAGCCGTCAGCGCCTCATTGCTGATAGGCACATTTGTCTCCTTTACTGCAAAGATGGAACCGAGCCAAATCACCCTGCCCGGTACGGTAACAGTATCAATACAAAACACAGGGAATGCCACATCCTATTTCAGTGTGCTGGCCCACGATGATACGAAAGAACTGCAATTCAAGGGAGAGCGCGGCCGTATTCAGTTGGAACCCGGCCAGATAGCCCGTGTGGAACTGGAAGTCAAGGCCGTCAAAAGTTCGGGGCTTTTCAGCAGTAATGAAATGTATACGTTTGAGGTGGAAGTACGGGCGGAAAATGATGCCCGCCAGACTTTTCCCGGAGAAGCGGTGTCCGGATCATCTATTCCGCCGGGCTTACTCCTGGCGCTTATTTTTATCGGCACATTCCTCTGCGTGTTGTGTGCCTTGTTTATCGTTTTTGGCCGGGCCAATCTGCCCGGTTTTGTTCCCGGCCCCGGCCCCGGCCCCACCAATACGCCGACGCCAAACAGCTTTGGCACAGCCACGGCCGTATACGAAGGAACCTCTATCGCCATCACCGCCACCAGCATTGCCGGTACGGCCGTAGCCGTAGGCGACAACGATGGGGACGGCCTGAGCAATATTCAGGAAGTGGAAGTGACCCTCACCGACCCCAACAACCCGGACAGCGACGCAGACGGGCTGTGGGACGGCGACGAGGTTTTGATTTACGGCTCAAATCCCCTCAGCCCGGATACAGACGGTGATATTTTAAGAGATGGCGACGAAGTCAATGTCTACAAAACCGATCCCACTGTTGCTGATACAGACGGCGGCACGGTCAAGGATGGAGAGGAAGTAGCTCGTGGCACCAATCCGCTGGACCCGCGTGATGATTTACCGGCCACGCCCACCAGTACTTTTACCCCGGTCATCCTCACGCCGACGTGGACGCCTGTGGTAGTCACCAACACCCCATCTCCCTTTACCCCCACGCCAATCATCGTCACCGCTACCTATACCCCCACCCCTACACCGCTGCCCATAACACCTACCTTTACGCCCACGTTTACCCCAACCAGTACGCCTACTATTACGCCAACGGCCAGCAGCACGCCGGCCCCCAGTTTACCGCTGGTGTGCATCGCCCCACCGCCTACCATTGACGGCATTTTTAGCCTGGGCGAGTGGCCGGGCACACCCGCTTTCCAGTACAGTTCGCCGGACAGACCGGGTGAAATTGTGGAAGTTTACCTGGCGCGGGATGCCACAAATATCTATATGGCTCACCTGATTAGTGATCCGACCAATGATGCCACCGACTCATTGAAAGTGTATTTTGACGTCAATGGCAACAAAGGTGATCCGGATTTGGCAGATCGCTTCTTCCAGATTGTCCGGGATGGTACCAAGAGTGTGCAGGCGGGTATCGGCAATAATTTTGACGGCCTGACCTGGAACCCGATGGTTTCTAATGATTGGGATGCGGCTATCGGGGAGTCGCCGGGGCAATGGGTGGTGGAAATGTCAATTGACCAGACACTGCTTCTCACGGGATTGTCCAATCCCTTCGGCCTGATGGAGCAAACGTTGTTTACCGGCAGCCAACTCACCTGGCCTGAAGGAGCGAACTCCAATCTCCTGGATAATTGGCAGCCAATCGGCAATGTGGTGTGTCCTTAATTGGGCGATTTGGCAAATCACCCTACCCGTTTATGAAAAATGAATGGCTGGCTTTGATGGCTTCGCTGGCAGTTGATGAGACAACGGCCGTAGCTTTATATGCTGATTTGACAGCGCATTATGAAGCAGACGGCCGTTACTATCACAACCTATCCCACATCCAAAACATGCTGCAAACCATCCGGTTTATGCCGGCTGATGAATATGACGAAACGGCCGTACAATTAGCCGTCTGGTTCCACGATGTCATCTACGACCCGCGGGCTGCCGACAACGAAGTGCAAAGCGCGGCCTATGCCCGGCAGGTTCTCACCCCGTTGCTGGCCCCGGAACTGGTAGCTGAAGTAGAACGTCTCATCTTGCTGACCATCACCCACGACACGGCCGTAACCGATGTAAACGGCCGTGTCCTCCTCGACGCTGACCTGGCGACTTTAGGCTCCGACCCGGCTACATACGACCGGTACGGCGCGGCCATCCGCCGCGAATACGCCTGGGTACCGGACGAAATTTACCGCCAGGAAAGAGCCAAACTCCTCACCCGCTTCCTGCAAAAAGAACGCATCTTCATTGGCGCTGCATTCCGGGAACAGTTGGAAGACCGCGCCCGGCAGAATTTACGACGGGAATTAGCACGGTTGGCAGGATAAACGGTTACCGATTACCGCTCACACCGTTCGCAAATACTCACGAATGAGTAACGCCGCCGCGGCCCCTTCACCGGTAGCGCTGGCGACCTGCTTGGTGCTGCCGTGACGCACATCTCCGGCGGCAAAGATACCGGGCACACTGGTTTCCAGAGCAGAAGGGTCACGGCCGTCAAACCCCGGCAGTGGTCCCGAATCATGCACCAACTCATGTCCCGTCACGATACAGCCCCATTTGTTCAGGCGGATGCCACTGCCTTCCAGAAAAGATGTGTTGGGCTGTAAGCCGATAAAGAGAAAAGCGCCGTCTATGGGATACGGCCGTTCTTCACCCGTCTCATTGTTCAGCAGTTCTAACTGGTTCATCTTGCCGCCTTTTCCCTCAAAACCAGTCACTTCCGTATGCCACATCACCTCAATATCAGAATCGTGCAGCACCTTTTCCTGAACGATCTGGCTGGCGGTTAGATGGTCGCCGCGCACCAGCATCGTCACCTTGTCGGCAAAGCGGGTCAGGAGCATCGCCTCTTCGGCGGCGCTGTTGCCCCCGCCGATAACGGTCACGTGCTTGCCCCGGTAAAACGGCCCGTCACAGGTGGCGCAAAAGTGGATACCGGCTCCGATATAGTCGGATTCACCGGGCACGTTCAGCCGTTTGTATTTGCTGCCGGTAACGATGAGCAGGGCGTTGGCGCTGTATTCGCTGCCGTCGGCCGTGTGGACGCAGTGATAATTTTCGATGGTGTGCAGTCCAGTCACGTCTTGAGCTTGCAGCAGTTCCACGCCAAATTTTTCCGCTTGCTGTCGCAGCCGGTTGGCAAATTCGATGCCTTCGATACTGTCGGGGAAGCCGGGCATATTGTCCAGCTTTTCCGTCCCGGCCGCCTGGCCGCCAAAAGCAGCCCGTTCGATGACCAGGGTATCAATCCCTTCACGGGCGGTGTAGAGGGCGGCCGTCAACCCGGCCGGGCCGCCGCCGATGACAATCAGATCGTAATGGTGGCGGCTGGCGGTGGTTTTGAGGCCCATTTTGGCGGCCAGTTCGGCATTGCTCGGTTCGGTTAGAGATGAACCGTCAGCAAATACAATGGTGGTGATGATGCGACGGCCGTCATTGATCTCAATCACAACCTGTTCCGCCACCGCGTCCTGCTCTATATCTACCCAGTTATAGGGAATCTTGTGTTCCCCCAAAAAATGCTTGCTGCGCCGGCAATCAGGACACCAATGCGCCCCATATAAAGTAATCGTTGCTTCAGACATGAAAACTCCTTTTTGATTTTCGCTTTTCGATTTACGATTGTTAGACGCGGTGAGAGGGGGGGATTGTACGGAATTAGAGATTAGAGATTATAGATTGAGTCATCTCCAATCTCCACCAACACTGCCCGGCAGGGGGCGCCGTCGCAGCCGGGAAGGAGGAGGGGCAAACAGATGAGTTGGTATTCACCGGGCGAAATGCCGTGTAAATTCAGCCCTTCGATGGGGATGACGCCGGCTTGCAGGAGAATGACGTGGGTTTCGGCCGTGGCCTCGTAGGGAGCTACAGACAGGTAATCCACACCGACGA
The DNA here is from genome assembly GCA_024278255.1 of Chloroflexota bacterium. Taxonomy (GTDB): domain Bacteria; phylum Chloroflexota; class Anaerolineae; order Promineifilales; family Promineifilaceae; genus JAJRTP01. The sequence continues at coordinate 5,674 of JAJRTP010000247.1, forward strand.
GCCGGATGCCACGGTCTACCAGCCATTGTGCGCCATCGGCCGTGATGGCCACAAAATCTTCGTAAAATTCAGTTTCGCCGGCGGCCCAGCGAGCGGAGTTGCGGGTTTTGAGGAGGAGGCGTTGGGTGTTTGGGGGCAGAGAGAGGGTGGAGAGGGTTACGGCCGTAACCTGATCCACATCCAGCAACTCCACCACCAGCGCCGGGCCAATCAACACAGACAAAGGCAGCGTCTCCACACCCCCGCCGCCAGGGATGAAGTGCGCCGGGGCGTCCACATGCGTCCCTGTGTGGGCGCTCATCTCCAACCGGCTCAGGCTGTACTCGTCCCCCGCAGTCACATCCGCCTCCCGCATAATCCGCACCGGCGGGTCGCCCGGCCAGACGATGAGAGAAGGGGTGGTGGGCAGAGTCAGGTCGTGGATGATCGAGGATGAGGGGCTGGATGTCATGGCAGCATTTTACCGGGAATGGCTGGTTTTGCACACGGCCGTCCGCCTATTATCATTCCGAAAATTTGGGATGGTTCAGTAATCCGCAAAATTAGCTTGACACTTTGTAGGACGATTTTGCAAATCGTCCAAAGGGCGATTTACAAAATCGCCCTACAAGTTGTTAAGGATAATTTGAACCATCCCGAAAATTTGCGCTATAATTCAAACTTGACCGAAAAGTGAGTACAACAGATTTCGAAAGGAACAGATTGATTTGAGCGCCCTCATCTGTTCTTTCCCCAATCTGCTGTACTCCCACAACCGGAAGAAAAAATGAGCAATTACCCCGACTACGTATACCGCCTGTTAGACCAGGCCCGCGATCTGATGGCTGAAGACGACATCACCGGCCCGGACGCCGCCGCCCTCTGTTTTGACGTTCTGGCCCTGTTCCCCGACTGTCGGGAAGCAGCCGATCTGGTTCTGGAAGCGTTAAGCGATCCCTGGCTCATCCGGGAAAACCGCAAAGCCATCAGCCGCATCATTGATGAATGGGACGACCGTGCCTGGCAGCAGCGGCGGCGGCTGGCCCGTTCCTTTGGCTACACCAGGCGTTGGGACGGCCAATACCGGAAGTGGGACGAGAACATTGACCCGGAAGACGTCTGCCCCTCTGACGTCAAGGCGATGCTGCAGGAAGGGGAACACCAGCTTATTCAGGATTATCTGCTGGGGGAGACGCGGGGCAGCGAAGCCGCCTGGCCCATCTTTCAGGAGGCGTTTAAGCTAACGAATAACCCGCGGGCGGCCATGTTGTGGGTAGGGGATTTGTACGCCAACCAGGGATATTTTGCCGAGTCGGTGGATGTGCTGGAGCAGTTGCTGGCGGCGTTCCCCAAAGATGCGGAGGCGCGGCGGTTGTGGGCGGAGGTGCGCTGGTGGCGGGATTATCAGGACAAGATTCCCTGGATTCCGCCGCTGGGTGAAGGGGACGGCCGTCGCTGGCGCAGCATTATGCGGCAGACAGACCCGGAATTTGCGGAACACGAAGAAGAGTATATGCGTCCCTTGCCCTACATCCCTCCGGACGAAGGCAGCCTGCCCGAAGATTTTGCCCTGCCTCCTTTCATCTCGCCTGACCTGATTGCCCGCGTGGAGGAAGCCTTGCAAGATGTGCCGCCGCAGAATGCACCGGACGGCCCGGTAGACTGGACTTACCTGGACAAACTGGAGCAGGGCGAGGTAGATGTCTCCGATTTTCCGGCCTGGGCGCAGTACATGCTCCTGGAAATTGATGACCCGGAAGAGCGACAATACTTCATCCAGTTTCTCCTGCGCCGCCTGTCTAACCCGCCGGTGGATGATGATTTGGGGTAACGGCCGTTGCATAATATGAGTAGACTCATTCATATAATACGAGGAGAAGTTGTCATTTTGGCGAACTAGCACCAATGGTTAATAGTTACTGTGAGCCAAGAGCTGCGGTAAAGAAGAGGAAGATTATGAAAAAACGTAAAACACCATTAACGAAGCAGCCGGTGATCCGCATTCTCATCATCTGGGTCATCCAGACAGTGGCCTTGATTATCATGGCGTTATTGATGGACAGTGTCTATGTGGAAAGTATTGGGGCAGCGATTGTGGTCACGGCCGTAATCGGGTTCCTCAACGCTTTATTATGGCCCTTGCTCACCTATATTCTTGTCCCTTTTGCCGTCTTAACCCTGGGCATTGCCGCGCTGCTGCTCAATGGGGCCATCATATGGTTAGCCGCCCAATTTGTACCCGGGTTCACGGTAGTCAATTTCTGGTCTGCCTTTTGGTTATCCCTGGGCATGGCGGTCATCAACGTCGTCCTGAGCCATTTTCTCACCATTGATGACGACAATTCCTGGAACCGCTACGCCGTCCGGCGTCGTATGAAAAGGGAAGTCCACCCGGAACCAACCGACGTCCCCGGCATCATTTTTCTGGAGATAGACGGTTTGGCCCGGCCAATTCTGGAAAAGGCTATGGCCCATGGCTACACGCCTACACTGGCCAGATGGCTGGAAAGCGGCAGCCACGTCCTGACAAGCTGGGAAACAGATACTTCATCCCAAACCTCGGCCGGTCAGGCCGGTATTCTGCATGGGAATAACAGCAACATCCCCGCCTTTCGCTGGTATGATAAGGAGAAAGGCGAAATCATCTCATCCAGCAGTACCAAAGTTTTACCGATCCTGGAAGAAGAACACTCCGACGGCAATGGTCTGCTGGTGAACAACGGTACCAGCCGGGGCAATTTGCTGTCCGGTGATGCGCCGTATGTATTTACCACCGCCAGCACCATCACAGACCGCAGCCGCTTCCACGCGGAAGAGCTCCAGGCGTTTTTCTCCGATCCTTACAACGTATCGCGCACGCTGCTGCTTTTTATTTGGGATGTAATCCTGGAGAAGTGGCAGTTCTGGCAGGCGCGCCGGCACCACGTGGAGCCGATTCTGGACAAAAAACACCGGGGCGGCAAGTATCCCCTTATCCGTGCCTCGCAAACAGTGCTGATGCGCGACCTCAATATTTACACGCTCATCGGCGATATGTTTTCCGGACGGGCGGTCTCGTACAGTACCTTTGTAGCTTACGATGAAGTGGCGCACCATTCCGGTGTCATGGACCCCGGGGCATTGGACGTGCTGCACAAACTCGACCTGCATTTCGCCCGCGTGGAAAGTGCCATCGCTCAAGCGCCACGGCCGTATTATCTCGTGGTTCTTTCGGATCATGGCCAAAGCCAGGGCGCCACGTTTTTACAGCGGTATGGCCTGACTTTGCAGCAGTTGGTACAGGAATTGATGACGGAAGAACACAAGGTTTCCACTCTGGAAGCGCACGGGGATGAAGGGGTGGGCAGTTTGAACATTCTGCTGACGGAAACGGTGCAAAATGACACCTCCGTCCTGAGCAAAGCCACAGGCCGGGTGTTCAAAAAGCATACGACAGAGGAAGGCCATATACAGATCGGGCATAAGAAGAAAAAGGAAGAAGATGAGGAGGATACGGCCGTATACGCTTTAGCGTCCGGCAACTTAGGTCTCATCTCCTTCACCAAATTCCCGGAACGCATCACCCTGGAGCAGTTACAAGAGACATTTCCGGGCGTTGTTCCCGGCCTGATCCAGCACGAAGGCATCGGCTTCATCATGGTGCGCTCCGAAAAAGATGGCCCGGTAGTGCTGGGAGCCAAAGGTACCTACTACCTGGACGACGACCGGATTGAGGGCGAAAATCCACTGGCGGTCTTTGGCCCCCACGCCGTCCAAAACCTGCGTCGCACTGACAGCTTCCCCAACTGCCCGGACATCCTGGTTAACAGCTTTTACGACCCGGAAAAAGATGAAGGCTGCGCTTTTGAAGAGTTGATCGGTTTTCATGGCGGCCTGGGTGGGGCACAGACCAAACCCTTTATTCTGCATCCCGTTGAATTCAAAGTACCCGATGAACCGCTCATCGGGGCAGCCAGTGTGCATCAACTGGCCAAAAGCTGGGTAGTTGAGCTTCAAGGTGAACCAGTGACAGCACCCATTGACGCCAAGATAGAGGAAATAGAGGAGTAATCTGCTTTTAATTTTAGACGGTACGAGGGGTGTGATAAATCACCTGGCAAGTTAGGCCATTTCTAACGCCGCCGCCAAGCCGGACAGCACCGCCCCCTCCACCCGCGGCCCATTGAAGGCATCCCCGGCGAAGACCAGGGGCGGCAGATGGGCCGCCAACAGGGTGCGTTCCGGGTGCAGAGTGATGGGCAGGGCGTAGGGCCAGCGGTAAATCTTCATCAGCCGGATGCGGGCGCTGGGAGCCAGATACGGCCGTAACCCCTCCCGCAGCAGCCCCATTACCTCTCCATCCGGCGCAGTCTGCCATAACTGGCTGTGCAGCGGATTGACGTGCATGGTGACGATAGCTGCTTCCGGCGAAAGTCCTTTTTGCTGGTTATCCGCTATCCAGCTAATGGGATGCAACGGCCGTTGCAAAGCCCCCGGTTCCGGCAAATTGACGCCCCCTTCAACCCACACCAGCCCCGTAATGCTGGGCGCATACTGGATGCGCTCCAATGCCGCCCGGTCTACGGCCGTCAACGACACACCTCCCGCATCCAGCAAAGCCAGCGATTGGGGAACGGGTGGCGTGAGAAGGAGGGCGCGGCTGTGGTAAAGACGGCCGTCTGCCGCCGCCACCTGCCAGCCATCCCCCGTCACCGTGACCGAAAGCGCCGCCGCGCCGGTATGCACGGTGAGTGGTTGGGCCAGATATTCCATCACGGCCGTCATTCCCTGCACCGCCGCATATCGAGGAAAGCCGTCTCCAGCCACGCCCTCCGCCGAGCCATCCCACCAGCCCTGCGACCACTCAAAAATCAGCCCTTCAGCCAGCCATTCCGCTGCGATTTTCTGGAAAACGGCCGTGCGCGCCGTAAAGAACTGTGCCCCAATGTCTGCCCGGCCAGCACCCAAAGCCACCGTGCGCATCCGGCCGCTCACCTGCGGCGCCGCTTCCAAAATGAGAGGAGTACGGCCGTGTTCCCGCAGCCGCCGTCCCGCCATCAACCCCGCCAAGCCTGCTCCAATAATGAGAATATCTACGTTTTGTTGTTTCATGTTGTCATCCAGAAATTGAGTAACTGGGTAATTACGTAATTACCCAGTTACTCAATTACCATTTATAATCCGTCCCATGAGTCAAACAGCCATTATCCACATTCAAAACCTGCGCAAAGTATACACCATCCACGAACGGGAACCGGGGCTGGGGGCCGCTTTCCGTAGTCTGGTCAAGCGGAAATCGAAAGAAATCGTGGCCGTCAATGACATCAGCTTCGACGTAGCGCCGGGCGAAATCGTCGGCTTTTTGGGGCCAAACGGGGCCGGGAAGACCACCACGCTCAAAATGCTCAGCGGCCTGCTCCACCCCACCAGCGGGCAGGCAGACGTGCTGGGCTTCACCCCCTGGCAGCGGGAAAAAGCGTTCCTGCGCCAGATTACCCTGGTGATGGGCCAGCGCAATCAGCTTGTCTGGGACATCCCCGCCGCCGATTCTTATGACCTGAACCGGGTCATCTACGGCATCCCGGAGGCGGAGTTCCAGGCCACCTTAAAGGAACTGGTAGAGCTGCTGGAGTTGGGGCCGCTCATCCACAAACCGGTGCGTAATTTGTCCCTGGGCGAACGAATGAAGTGTGAGATTGCCGGGGCTTTGCTGCATCGCCCCAAAATCCTCTTTCTGGATGAGCCAACGATTGGCCTGGACGTAACCGCTCAACGGCGCATCCGGCAATTTCTGGCCGAATACAACCAGCGGCACAAGGCCTCGATCCTATTGACCAGTCACTACATGGCAGACGTGGAAGCGTTGTGCCAGCGGGTGATTGTGATCCATCACGGCCGTCTCCTGTTCGATGGCGCATTGAGTGATCTGGTAGACCGCTTTTCGCCGCACAAAACCATTGTGGTTGACCTGGCGCCAGGAGCGACGAATGGTCGGGGAGCGGAAGCATTACGGCCGTATGGGGAAGTGATCGCTTATAGTGAAGGGCAGGCCAGCCTGAACGTGCCCAAAGCGGAAGCCGCCAGCGTCACCGCCCGGCTTCTCTCCGACCTGCCCGTGCAGGATTTGACCATCCAGGACCCGCCCATCGAGGAAGTGATTGAGCAGGTCTTTTCCAGTGAAGATGAGTCGTAGCCCAGACCTGTCAGGTTTCTAATCCACTGGCTGCGCCCCGCCCAGCACCACCAGCTTCTCCAAATCGGCATACGGCCGCGCCCCCACCATGCCCGTATTCCCTGCAACAAAGGTAGGTACGGCCGTTATCCCCAGGTCAAAGGCTCGCTGCCAGTCTGCTTCTACGGCGGCTTGGAACGGCCGTTCGGCCAAACTTAGCCGCGCTCCCGCCCTGTCCAGGCCCACCTGCCCGGCCACGTCTACCAGCACCTCCACGTCCGCCAGATTACGCACATCCACAAAATAAGCGCGGAACAAGGCATCATGAATCGCCTCCCCGCCCGGCTGTGTCAGCGCCCACAAAGCCAGCTCCTGCGACAAACGGCTGTTCACCATGCGGTCTACGTGACCAAAAGGCAGCCCTTCCGCCGCCAGCATTTGGGCCAACTGTCCTCTCACTTTGGACAACCCCGCCTCGCCGCCAAAATAAACACCCGCATCCAACCCCTCCGGTGGAATCTCCGGGTGCAGGGGAAAATGGGTCAGCTTCACTTCGATTTGGTACGCTTCCTGCAATCGTGTCACACGCCCGGTGCAGAGGTAACACCAGGGTCAGGTGTAATCCGAGAACATTTCAAAAATGATGGGATCAGACATTCTATTAATCCTTGTACAACTAATTGAGGCTGGTGTACTATCAATATTGGTTCAATCTTGGAGATTGAACCAATCTAACCGGCGGACACAGCAAAGATTACGACAAATGCCAAGACTGCTATCAGCAAAAGAGTCGAAATCTGCATCCTGAGCCGTTTTGATCCGGTCAGATCATGCGAGGCCACCATAAAAGCCTCAACGGTTTGCAACAAATAGTATAGAGCAAATGCCCGTGACGCCCAGGCAATCAAGCCAAAAATGTTCGCCGTCCAAATCAATACGATAGCTAGAACAATGATCAAGCCATAGCTTTGTTTCAGGATAATTTTCTTTTTGAATGATTCTGTCAGCAGGCCGCCGCCGCCTACCGTATCGGCTACGGCCGCGCTGAACTGGCTCATCACGGCGGCTACAATCAGCATGGCCGGCAAAACAGCAGCCACAGGCCGGACAATATCTATGATACCTGTATCACTGATCTTTGCCGGCAAATCCGTCAACAATATGGTGGCCAAGGCGACAAATACAATGTAAATAAGTCCGGAAACTATCTGTGCCCAACGCATGGATTTGATACGTAGAGAGGTGCTGTATTCGGAGCCGAGGTAACGGGATGTTTCAAACCCCTGCACTACCAGGAGTGTACCGGCCAACACCCGGATATTGTGCCACCAATCGCTGTCTGGCGGCACGGCCGTAATCCCCGCCCCGCTGCTCCAGCCCTTGATGTTGAAGAAAACCAAGCCCACTAACAAAGAAACAATAATGGAAAGCTTGATGGAAACAGCATATTCTTCCAGCTCCTCCAGCCGGTTCAGCCCTTTCCAAAAACCCATGATACCGATGAAGAGGAGTACGGCCGTTGTAATTCCCCGCGCCACCAATTCATTCTGATCCCCGGCCCCACGCATAACAAACGAAGCCAGCAGGCGGATATAAAACGACACGGAAATAATATAAGACAACCCCAACAAAAAATCAGCCAGGTAATTGATTCCTTGCAACGACGCAGAAACGGACGGACGGGCCAGAGCCGGTTCCGTATATTGAATATTGAAACGAATAACACCGCCAATCGCATACGCCAGCAGTACAATCACCACCATAAACCAGATTGCTTCCGTACCGACCACATTGCCCAGCAGGGGCACAATCACCAGAAACCCACTGCCAATAATCGAAGCCAGCGGCGTCACCGTTGCCCGCCACATCCGGTTATGGCGCACTGTCGGCCAAAGTAAGATAACTGCCACCACAATTGCCACGGTTACCAAAGCAACATTCAATAAAATAATCATACGTTCTCCCACACTCACCAACGACCTAAAATGATGCCGGCCTCGGTCTCAAAAAAACAATCATATTTCCAATAAATTTTTAATCTTTTGCTGACCTTTTTCTAACACAGCCGCCTACAATTAACAATATAAGATTATTTCGAGATGTTATGGAGGTGAAAAAATGACAACTTTAGTTCGTTGGAATCCAATTCGGGATATGATGGCTTTTCGCAATGAGTTTGATCGTTTATTCGACACGACACTCGATTTTCCGGCCTTGCGCTGGGAAGAAGCCACAACCTGGGGCTTGCCTCTGGATGTAGCCGAAAATGATGACGCCTACATTGTCAAGGCTTCTGTGCCCGGCATCAACCCGGAAAATCTGGACATCACCCTGAGTGACAATGTTCTCACCATAAAGGGTGAATTTGAAGAAGATAAAGAGATCGAGGAAGAGCAATACCAGATTCGGGAGCGTCGCTTGGGCAGCTTTGCCCGCAGCGTCACCCTGCCGGTGGCCGTGGTCGCCGACAAGGTGGAAGCCACTTATGATGATGGCGTCCTGACCCTGACGGTACCGAAGGCCGAAGAGGTAAAACCGCGCCGGATTGAGATCAAGGCCGCAAAAAGTGGTCAGAAGACTATTGAAGGCAAGGTTGTGAAAGACAAATAAGGCAGACTATTTTCCCGGAAACTCCAAAGTTTCCGGGAAAATAACAAAGGTCGCTCGATAAAGAGCGGCCTTTTTCTATGCTTATTTAGTCGGATTTTTCTTGTGACAAATAAGAACCGGGCACGCTGCCCCACGCATAACTTCCTCCACCGTACTCCCCAGAACCCATTCCAGAATACGGCCGTGTCCATAAGCCCCCATTACAATCAAATCACACGCTTCCTCACGCGCCACTCGCAAAATCTCCGGCCCGGCCTGACCCAGGTAGAAAATCACCTTAGCCGTTACGCCAGCCTGTTGCAACTGGCGCTCCCCTTGCTGGTGGATAGTTTCCCATTCATGACGTTTGTCATCTGCCACAACCAACAGCACCAGCGAGCGATCTTCCCGTTCCTGCACCAAATGGGCGGCAACATCTAACGCTTGTTTGGCCCGAACGCTGCCATCATACGCAGCCAGAATGCGCTGCATGGATCGTATCTCCGATTGGCAGGCCAGCACCGGCACGGGCGAGTGCCGGACAACGGCTTCAAATGTAGAGCCGAGCAGCGGGCCAACCCAGGGCACACTGCTGCCCTGTCGCCCCATCACCACCAAATCGCTCTGCCGGGCATATTCCAGAATGACCTGGCTGACAACACCCTCAGCATAATGGGTCTGGCAGGCGACGCCCGCTTCCGCACAAGTCTCTGCCAATTGCTTGAGCGCGGCCTGACCGTCTGCGGCGATTTGCTGGCTTAGTTTTACGGCCGTATCTCTGGTAGAAGCATCAAACACCGGCGCAGCTACATCCATCGGAGCCACCCAGTACGGCGCCTCAATCAGGCGCACATCTCCCACATAAAGCCCCTGGATAACACTGTTTTCTGCGCGGGCCAGGGCCACTGCCTGAGCCAAAGCCACCCAACCATCATCAGAACCATCTACAGGTACCAATATTTGCGGAAACATCACAACCTCCTTACCCAAAAGTTCAACGTCTCAGAGAAGTTGAACTTTTCATGGATGTTCACCGAGAATCCGTCTGATCTTTCACTTCCTTTGCCTGCCGGGATTCATCCGCCAAACCGCGCCAATTGTCTTTGGCCTTTTCCCAGGCGTGGCGCACAAACGCTTTCATTTTGGCCCATTCCCCATGACCCTGGTGGCTTTCCCGCCAGCCTCTTTCCATATCCAGTTCCACATCTTCCCAGGTTTCGCCCGGATATTCCTCAGCCAGCGCATGATCCCAACCGAATTGATAGGCTGCCTGCCGGTGTTCCTGTGGAATGGTGATGTCCCCATAAGGGTCCAGATAAACTTCCTCAAAGGAATTTGCTACCTGTCGATTCCAATAACTATCACTCATGTCAACCTCCGGTTTGTCAACACAGCGCCCACTTTTGGGCTGCTGTGGGTTTATTACTCTATTTTAGAGAGGGCGGGAATGAAAAGCAGTGACTCAAGTCACCGGCGGAGGGTTTCTTGCTTCAGGCGATCCATATCTTTGATGATGAGTTGACCGTGACGGCCGTCCAGAATGCCTTCTGTCTCAAATTTGTGCAAAGTGCGGGTGATGACTTCTCTGGCTGTCCCCACAAACTGGGCAATCTCCCGGTGGCTCAAGCCCCAACTCAACCGGATGCCCTGGGGAGTACGCACCCCTTCTTCCTCGGCGTAAAGCAAAATGAAGCGGGCCAGGCGGTTGGCTACCGTGCCAAAGGAAAGATCGCTGACCAGGCGGGCCAACTGGCGGGACATGCGGCTCAAGTGGGGCAGCAAGGCGTCGGCCACGGCGGGATACGTGTGCAGCAGCGTGAGCATGGTATCCCGGCTGGTCATGTAAAGGCGCAGGTCGGTCACGGCCGCAGCCGTTACCGGATGCGGCTCGTCATCTACCAGGGCAATCACGTCAAAGTACTGCCGGGGGCGCAGGATGAATAAGGTTTGTTCTTCACCGGATACGGCCGTTTCATACAAACGCACCTGTCCGGCGGCAATAATATAAAACGCCTGGCAGTCATCCCCTTCCTGAAAAAGAAGCGTATCAGGGACAAACGTATGCAGATGAAACAAGGGCACTACCTGAGCCATATCCGCAGGGGACAAAGCCGAAAACAGATCAATGGTCTGCAAAAATTGCCTTTGCGTCTCTGTTACCATCCGACCAGGCTCTTCCAACGTTAGCCTTGCTCTGGCGTTGAATCTTCCCGGCCATGCAGACAGGCGCCCAGGGCCTTCAGGTCATCGTCATCTATAAATGCGGTAATTTCATCGCCTGACTGCAACAGGGTGTCTCCATGAGGGATGAGCAAACGGCCGTCCCGCCGAATAGATACCAGCACACATTCATGGGGCAGATTGGGGGCCAATTCCTGGATGGTTTTACCTACGGCCGTATCCTCCGGCCCCAGATCAATGACCACAAACTCCGTGCCATCCACATTATCCAATTGCAGCCGCTTCGTCCGGTGCTGTACCTCAGCCCGCTCCACCAGGGCCACATTATAAGCCCGCACAATCGTTTCCCGGCTAATCAGACCCGCCAAACGATTGGGCCTGTCTGGCGTAATGACCGGCATTTGGCCCAAACCGCGCCGGCTCATCCGCTGCAACACATCCCCAATCGTCTCGTCAGGATAAGCTGTCAGCAGGGACTCGCGCTTCGTACAGATATCCCCCACCTTTAACGTGTCAATATCCACTCCCTTCACGCGCACATCATCCAAATCACTGACCGTCACAATGCCGTAAAGGTCGCCAGAATCATCCAGCACCGGCAATCCATGGTAATGAGAACCGGATAGCGTCTCCATCAATTTGGGTAACGAATCGTTAGCCTTCACAGCGAGAGGATCTTTCAGCATCACATCAGCCACCCGCACACTGCTCATCACGTCCTCATCCCGCCCCCGGTTCAGGGTGATGCCCTTCAACTTGAGCTTGAGAGTGTAAATTGACTCGGTAAACATCGCTTCGGCCAACAACGTCGCCAGGACGGTTGCCAGCATGAGGGGTAAAATCAAGCGGTAATCATTGGACATCTCAAAGACGATGAGAATAGCGGTAATCGGCGCCCGTGCCGAACCGGCAAACACCGCCGCCATCCCCACAATAGCATACGCCCCCGGATCAACCGCTATGGACGGCCAAAGCGTATTAGCTACCGTCCCGACCATCCCGCCTAAAATAGCGCCCATAAACAATGCCGGGGCAAAGACGCCGCCAGAGTTACCCGATCCCAAAGTAAAACTGGTGGCTACCAGTTTCAACAACAGAAGCGCCCCCATCATGGGCAGTGTCAAAGAGACATCTTCCGTAATAATCTCCTCGATCAATTCCAAACCAGGGCCAAGCACAGCTCGATCCACAAAAAACAAGGCCACAGCGCCCGTCAACATCATGCCGATGGCGGTCTTAAACATCAGGGGGATTGCCCAGTTGTCAAAAATTTCTTCCATCTTGTACAGGGTACGGATAAACAAGACGGCAACGAATGACGCCAGGACACCCAGCACAATATAAATGGGAATTTCACCGAAGCTGTGCAGCGGATAAGCAGGGATTTGCAAAGCGGCCCGGCTGCCCCGGAAATATTGGCCGACAACGGCCGCAGAAACCGCACTCAACACCACCGCCCCAAAATAACGCTCCGTAAACCGCCCCAAAACTACCTCTAGGGCAAAAATGGCCCCGGCAATGGGCGCGTTAAAGGTTGCGGCAATACCGGCAGCCGCACCGCAGGCTACCAGGGTACGTACCCGCTCTTCGGAGAATTTGAGCTTTTGGGCCATCACCGACCCCAGAGCCGACCCCACCTGGACAATCGGCCCTTCCCGGCCGGCCGACCCGCCGGCGCCAATGGTAATCGTAGAAGCGGCCACTTTGACGGCGGCCACCACACCTCGGATACGGCCGCCGTGTAAAGCAATCGCTTCCATCACTTCCGGCACGCCATGCCCTTTAGCTTCTCTGGCCCAACGGTCAATCATAAAACCAACAATCAACCCGGCTACGCCCATGTAAAGCAGCATCCCCACAGGGCCGGTCTGATCTTGCACCCATAGGGTCACTATACCCATCTGTTTGAGCAGCCAGATAAAAAACACGGCTGCCAATCCGGTGAACGCCCCGACTATCACAGCCGAAATAATTAGCATTAACTCCGGCGAGCGTACTTTGCTGCCCGGCAGGGGCGAGAGCCAACGGACTATTTTAGCCGCCAACGGCCGTTTAGCTGAACTGGGTTCTGAATTTACCGACATATCTCTATTACCTTGCCTCTTGGACGAATTTTTGGTCCCTCACATTTTATCATGCCCCGCATTTCCAGCATAGTTCGCGTGAGAATTGAGCCGGAGGGATTTTACAGAGAAACAGCCGGGAGAAACTACGACAAATGGCGGCTTTTTACGGCCGGGAAATACGTCATTTGTCGTAGGCCGATTCCATTATTTGCCCGACGATTCCGGCGCAGCCTCTTTTTACAATACTGTAGCCCGATTTTGTAAATCGGACGGGGATAATTTACAAAATTGCCCCACAATCATCTTACGGATGAAGGAGTCTTTATGTCCATTTCGTTGCATAACGTTAAACGCAAACTAATTGGGGAGCCATTTCCCAATCATCTGGAAATCCACGAACGGCTGGACAAAATGCGGGCCTTAGCCGTCTTTGCTTCAGACCCCATCAGCAGTAACGCTTACGCTACTGAAGCGATAATGAGCGTTCTGCTGCTCATCGGCGCCGGGGCATTACGCTTTACCCTGCCTCTGGCCCTGGCTGTAGCCGGACTGGTGCTGCTGGTCATCTTCAGCTACATCCAGACCATTTTGCATTACCCGGACGGCGGCGGCGCTTATACCGTGACCAAAGATAACCTGGGCGAGACACCCTCTCTCTTTGCCGGGGCCGCCCTCCTGACGGACTACATTCTGACGGTATCGGTTTCCGTGGCCGCCGGGATTCGGGCGATTACCTCGGCGCAGCCAATGTTACGGCCGTATGCCATCCCCCTGGCCCTCCTCGCCATCCTCATCCTCACCTGGATCAACCTGCGCGGCGTGCGGGAAAGCGGCACCATCTTTGCCATTCCCACCTACCTGTTCGTCGTCGGCGTACTCCTGACCGTTTTTATCAGCCTTATCCGCATTACCGGCTTCTTTGGCGCTTCCCATCCCGTGCCCATCACCCCGGAAGAAATAGCCGGCAACGGGCAAACCATCACCACCTTCCTCTTTTTGTGGCTGCTGCTGCGGGCCTTTGCCGCCGGGACAACCGCCCTGACCGGCATCGAAGCCATCAGCAACGGCGTTCAGGCTTTCAAACCGCCGGAAGCCAAAAATGCGGCCAAAACAATGGTCATCATGGGCATCATCGCCATGTCCTTATTCATCGGCATCACCTTTGTCGTCTCCCAACTGCACCTCATCCCCAACGAACACGAAAGCATCCTCTCCCAAATGGCCCGCACCGTCACCAACGGAATGCCCGGCGGCATTATCCTCTACTATTGGGTGCAGATTTTTACCATGCTCATCCTGATTCTGGCCGCCAATACCGGCTACCAGGACTTCCCCCGCCTCAGTTCCTTCCTGGCCAAAGACGGCTACCTGCCCCGCTGGATGCAAAACCGGGGCGACCGGCTGGTCTACAACGGCGGTATCGTCACCTTGGCTATCATCGCTTCTCTGGTGATCATCGTCTTCCGGGCAGATGAAATTGCCATGCTGCCTCTTTACGCTTTGGGCGTCATGCTCAGTTTCAGCCTGTCCCAGTTTGGCATGTTCAAGCTGATGGGGCGCATCGCCCACCTGAAACCGGGCGAAACGCTCAAGACGCACGTGACGACCATTCATTATGAAAAAGGCACACGCTGGAAGCGCGCCCTGAACGGCATCGGTTCCGCTGTGACGTTTATCGTTTTGCTTATCCTTATTGCCACCAAGTTTGTAGAAGGAGCCTGGATCATTATTCTGGCCGTTCCTCTGCTGGTTTTTGCTTTTCGCACCATCAAGCATCATTACAACCACGTAGCCAAAGATTTAAGCATGCAAAATTTCGATCCTTCGCAACTGCGGGATATTGCCAACATTGCCATAGTGCCCATCAGCGATATTCATCGGGGCACTTCCCGCGCCCTGCGTTATGCCTGCCGCCTGTCCGATCACGTGGAAGCTTTGTACATTAGCACCAGTGAGGCGTCTAAAAAACGCATCCAGGAAAAATGGGCCAGATACCCGGAATTAACCGAGGGCGTCCAACTCAACATCATAGATTACGAATATCGGGACATCCTGACGCCCCTGGAAGCCTATATCGCCTATGTAGCTGAAGATGTCTATCCCGGCCGATTGATTACCGTGGTCATCCCGGAGTTTGTACCAGAGAGGTTCTCCGCCAGATTTTTGCATAATCAGACGGCTACATTGCTGCGGCTGCGTTTGAAGGCGCATGATAATGTGGTGATTATTGACGTACCGTATTTGATTCGGGAAACGCGCGAGGCAGGAAGCAAAAAGCAAAATGCGGAACGTGAAGAACAGGCCGCGAGGGATAATGCGTAATGCGTAATCAGGAAGAAAAGGCGTTAACGGCCGTATGCCCCGAATGCAAAAAGGGGATACAGTTTCACGCTGCCCCACGGCCGTATCACCTCTTCCTCTGCCCCCACTGCGAGACGATGCTGCTGGTAACGGCCGTATCCCCCCTGCAAGTAGACTGGGCCTTTGAAGAACCGGGGAAGCCCATCCCCCACCGGGGCGATTGGCGCTTGGAGATTAGAAATTGGGGCAATCTCCAAGCGCCCAATCTCTAATCGCCAATCTCCCAAATTTCCATCTCCTGCTATAATCCCCTTCATGCAAATACCTGATGACATTCTGGACATCATCCTGCGCCAGATGCCGCCGCACATGGCTTACCGCGGCCCGCTGGCTGCGGAACGGCCGATGGAGCTGGTGGGCGACGGGGCGCGCCAGCTAACCGGCTACGAGCCGCAGCAATTTACCACACCGGCGCCAATGCCTTACGGCCGCCTCATCCACCCGGACGATCAGACGCAGGTGTGGGCGGAACTGCAAACGGCCGTCGCCCAAAAACGCCCCTTCGAACTCCTCTACCGTATCCGCACCGCCGGCAACGAACTGAAATGGGTACTGGAACGGGGCTGCGGGCTTTTTGACCCGGACGGCCGTCTGCTGGGCATAGAAGGTCTCATTTCCGACATGACCGAGCAAGTATTGGCCCAGCAGCTTTTAGAGCAGCGCGTCATTGACCGCACCCGCAAGCTGTCAGCTCTATACGAGGTGATGGCGGTAGCTGCGGCTCAGGATGATTTGAAGAGCAGCCTGCGCCAGGCGCTCTCCTGGGTGATTAAAGCCGTCCACGGCCGCAGCGGTATCGTGCAGCTTCTGGACAGCAAAGACGACCAACTGCATCTGGCCGCCTACGAAGGTATGAGCGACGACCTGGCTGCTCAACTGGATGAATTGTCGCCGCAAAACGGGTTGTGGAGCGAGGTGGTACAAGGGGAACGGCCGTACACCACCGGCAACAGCCAGACCGACCTGCACACGCCGTCCGGCCTGCGCCAGACCGACCTGCGAGCTTACGCCGGACTGCCCATCTACGCCCACGAGCGGCTCATCGGCGTCCTGAGCATCTGGCGCGATATTGAGCGCAATTTTAGCCAGAGCGACGTCGCTCTGATGGCCGCCGTGGCCGGGCAGATTGGGGCCACCATTGAAACCGCCCGCCTGCGCCGGGAAAATGAACGGCTCCTTCTCCTGGACGAGCGCAACCGGCTGGCCCGCGAACTGCACGACGCTGTCACCCAATCCCTCTATAGCCTGACCTTGTTTGCTGCCGCCAATGAACGGTACGCTCAGGCGGACGATTTAGAGAATGTGGCCCAGTACTCCGCCCGTATCAGCGAGACAGCCGCCCGCTCCCTCAAGGAGATGCGCCTACTGCTGCACAATTTACGGCCGTCCATCCTGCAGCAAACAGGGCTAGGCGGAGCCTTACAGCATCGCTTGGACGCGGTGGAAAAACGGGCCGGCATCCAGGCCCGTCTCCTCTGCGACAGCCAGATAGCCCTGCCGCCCCACGTCGAAGAAACCCTCTACCACATCGCCGAGGAAGCGTTGAATAACGCCCTGAAACATGCAGGAGCTACGGCCGTACACGTCGCCGTCAGCCAAAAGCAAAACCACATCACCCTGACCGTCAACGACGACGGCCGTGGTTTTGACGCCGCCAATTTACCGGACGAAGGCGGCCTGGGCCTGTTCAGTATGCGGGAACGGGTGGACATGCTGGGCGGTACGCTGGCCATTCAATCCGGGCCGCAAGGCACCACCGTGACAGTCGAGTGCGATTTGGATACACTCATAGAAGCAACTGCCTCACAAAATTTACTTGACTTGGTGCAGGAGTGAAATGTATTGCGTATTGCGTATTGCGTAAGAAATCCGGTTACGCAACACGCAATACGCAATACGCAAACCATGACGAAACCAATCCGTATTTTCCACGCAGACGATCATGCCCTGGTACGGGAAGGGGTGCGTGCGCTCATTGGCACGGAGCCGGAAATGGAACTTGTCGGTGAAGCGGATAACGGCGTAGACACGATTGAGCAGGTTCTCTCCCTGAAACCGGACGTGATTCTGCTGGATTTACAAATGCCGCAAAAATCGGGGCTGGAAGCGATTACGGCCATCAAGGAATCCCTGCCGGAAGCCCGCATTCTGGTGGTCACCAGCTTTGCCGACGATGACAACGTCTTTCCGGCGATCAAGGCGGGGGCGTTGGGCTATCTGCTCAAGGACTCGTCGCCAGAGGAGTTGCTGCACGCCATTCGGGATGTGTATAACGGCCGTTCCTCCCTCCACCCCATCATCGCCCACAAACTGATTCAGGAACTGAACAAACCCTCTCCCCTGCCCCCCACCCAAGACCCCCTGACCGAGCGGGAACTGGACATCCTGCGCTACATCGCCCAGGGCCTGTCCAACCAGGAAATTGCCGACCGCCTGGTGGTCAGCGAGCGCACCGTGCGCACCCACGTCAGCCACATTCTGAGCAAACTGCACCTGGCCAACCGCACCCAGGCCGCCCTCTACGCTTTGCGCGAAGGGTACGCTCATCTGGAATAAGGGGTTAGTGAGCAGCAGATATTACTCACTGTCCATAATCTGAAAACAATAGCCATATCCCCGTTCATTGTGAATATAGCGGGGATGTTTCGGGTCTTTCTCGATTTTTTGGCGCAAATGCCAGACATACCGGCGCACGTATCCAACTTCATCCGCATATTCTGGCCCCCAAACCGCATTGACCAGTTCCTCCGGCGAAAGCACCTGGCCGGCCCGCTGCATCAAGGCGGCCAGCAGTTTGAACTCTGTCGGCGTCAGGTGAATCCTCTCATCGCCACGCCAGACACTTTTTGTTGCCGGGTCAACCACCAAATCACCTTGCTGAAATCCTATTTCATCTTCATCCGTCACCAGGCTGGCGCGGTGGAGTACAGCCTGTACTCTGGCTGCCAGTTGAGCAAAAGAAAAGGGTTTCGTCACATAATCATCTACCCCCAGGGAAAACCCTTGTAGGATATTGGCTTCTTCATCCCGTGCTGTCAGCATGATAACGGGTGTGACAGATAACTCCCGAATACGCATCAACACTTCCCAACCATCCCGCTGCGGCATTGTGACGTCCAGAATAACGAGATCGGGTTTGCCGGTGAAAAATTGGCGAATTCCGACCAATCCGTCGTTTTCCACCCGCACTGTGTGGCCCTGATTACGCAGGTAATCGGCCAATAAATCAGTCAGTCCCAAATCGTCGTCAATCAGGAGCAGGTCAGCCATCTTCAGGCACTTCCTCCGTCAAGGGCAACGTGATGATAAAACGGGAACCGGGACGTTGGGCATGGTGACGCACAGGTGATTCCAGGGTCAAGCAACCTCCCTGAGCGTGAGTTAGGGCATCGGCAAAGTAAAGGCCCAAACCCCAACCACGATAAGTCACTTTGTCACCCCGCTCAATACGCTCAAAGCGGGCAAAGATGCTCTTTTTTTTGTTTTCCGGAATTCCAGGGCCATAATCGGTAACGGCTACTTTTAGACAATGATCAGCCGTATAGGCTGCAATCTCTATCGGGGCATCCGGCGGGCTGTATTTATCGGCGTTGGTCAGTAAATTACGTACGATTTCTTCAAAATAGATTTCATCGGCCCACAAGGGAGGTAAATCGGGCTGTATTTGCCACTTGACGGCTCGTTTGTCTTCAATCAGAACGCTGGCAGCGGCTCTTTCCAATAACGGCCGTACTGCAAGCGGCCCTAGATTCAAGGTAATATGCCCGGCATCCAATTGCGACACATCCAGAATCGTTTGCACAAACTGCGTCAGCCGCCGGCTTTCCTCAGCCATCACATCTAATATGTGTCGCGTTTTAGGGGGCAGTTGGTCTCCTTCTTGTAAAGCCATTTCCAAACCACCGTTCAATGTGGTCAACGGCGCTCTCAACTCGTGGCTGACCAACGAAACAAAATCGGATTTCATTTCATCCAGTTCTTGCAAATCCCGGTTTGCCTGGGCCAATTCAGCATTCCGTTCGGCCAGGGTGGCCGTGCGTTCAGCGACTGTTTTTTCCAGTGAACGGTTGGCAGCCTCGGTTTCTTCCCTGGCAGCCACCAGTTGTTTCATAAGGATCATGATGTAGGTGATCACAAAAAAAACGGCCGTTGGCCCCAGAACACCAAAAAAAACAATCTCCGAAATCAGGGAAAACTCGACTGTACCAGGGTTTTGCCAATGTTTATCTTCCTGAAATTCAAACATAACCACAACGAAAAATAAAGTCAGCGGCAATAGAAACCGGATCAGATTAACCTGCCATAGCAAGTCATGTTTCTTATTATGTCCTGCTGTCATTCTCTCAAGTATATTTGTCATCTATGGCTGTTCTCCACCTGTTCTGCGTTTCATTATATAACAACCAA
>JAJRTP010000248.1 GCA_024278255.1 Chloroflexota bacterium
GCCCTGGTTCCCCTCGTCGGCTGGTTCGTCTTCGCCCCCATTGTGGGCATTATGGCGATGGGAGCGGCTGTCTTGTCAGTGTTCAGTAAACAGTCTTCAGTGTTCAGCGAACCGGCAGCGTCCGCACCCGCCACTGAACACTGAACACTGAAAACTGCACACTGAAAACTGTACACTGCACACTGGATACCAAAATGTCTCTTTCACGACGCGATTTCCTCAAACTGGGCGGCCTGACGGCCGTAGCCGCCGGAACGGCCGGATGCAGCGCCATCGGGCGGGAACTAGCCCAAGGCGAACTGCCGGCCGAGTTGTCCCTGCCTGCGCCGGATACCACGGGCAACGACCCCATCCTGCGCCTGCTCAACCGGGCCGGCTACGGCCCCCGCCCCGGCGACCTGGCGCGGGCGCGGCAAATGGGCGCGGCCGCCTGGCTGGAAGAGCAGCTCAACCCGGAAGGCATCAAAGATACGGCCGCCGACCTGCTGGCGCGTAACCTGACGCTGTACCAGATGGACGCCACGCAACTCATCGAGCAAGACCGGAAAGACGCGACGCTTGAGCTGGTTGGCTCCACCATCTTCCGCGCCCTTTATTCCCACCGCCAGTTGTACGAAGCGATGGTAGAGTTTTGGTCTGATCATTTCAACATCTATCTGCGCAAAAACCGGATGATGCCCCTGGCCAAAATTCTGGACGACCGGGACGTCATCCGGCCGCACGCTCTGGGCAAATTCCGCGACCTGTTGGGGGCGTCCGCCAAAAGCCAGGCGATGCTCCTCTACCTGGACAACGCCCGTAACACCAAGGAACACCCCAACGAAAATCACGCCCGCGAGCTGATGGAACTGCACACGCTGGGCGTGGACGCCGGCTACACCCAGGCCGATGTGCAGGAAGCGGCCCGCATCCTCACCGGCTGGACGATCCGGCGGAACGGCCGTCAGGCGGGGCAGACCGTTTTCCAGGCGGAGGCGCACGATTTCGGGGAGAAGATGGTGTTAGGCCAAACCTTTACCGGCAAAGGAGAAGCGGAACTGGACGACCTGCTGGAAATGCTGGCGACGCATCCGGCGACGGCGCAGCGTATCGCCTTCAAGCTGGCGCGCCGTTTTGTGGCCGACGAGCCGCCGGAAGGGTTGGTGCAGCGCGTCGCCCAAACGTTTACGGAGACGGATGGGGACATCAAGGGGATGCTGCGCGTCATTTTCCTAAGCGAAGCATTTGCCGGCGCGCCGCCGAAGTTGAAACGGCCGTACACCTACCTGATCTCCGCCCTGCGCGCCCTGAATACCGACCTAAGTCTGAGCCGCAACCGGGCTATCGGCCGTTGGCTGGAGCGGTTGGGGCAACTGCCTTTCCACTGGCCGCCCCCCGACGGCTACCCGGATGTGGCCCCTGCCTGGGCGACCAATCTGCTGCCCCGCTGGAATTTTGCCCTCGCTCTGCTGCACAACGAACTGCCGGGCGCGACGCCGCCGTTGGAGAAAATTGTGGCCGCCGGTAAGGCGCAAACGACCAGCAACACTCTTCAATTATTCGCCGGACTGGTTTACGGCCGTGCCCTCACCCCCGCCGAAGAAGCCCTTTTCACCAACTACACCGGCAGCGGCCCCCTCGACGACCCCGAAACCCAACTGCGCCTCAAAGACAGTGTGGCATTGATGCTGGCTAGTCCCGCGTTCCAATGGACGTAATGACGTTACCACGGATTAACACGGAGTCGTTGATGAACACGGATTTTTCTTTTATCCGTGAAAATCCGTTTTGTCTGTGCTATCCGTGGTGAATTTAAGGAGATAGTTATGAGTAAGCAAATCTGCACCCATTGTCAGGAATACAGCGAAGTGAGCCGGCGAACGTTTTTGAGCCGCAGTTTTCAATCGGCGGCGGGGCTGCTGCTGGGGAACGGGCTGGCTGCCCTGCCCGCGTGGATGCCGCGCATTACGTTGGCCGACCCGCATGTGGGGCCGGCCGGAGACACCCTGGTCTGCATCTTCCTGCGCGGCGGCGCGGACGGGTTGAACATGATCGTGCCGCACGGGGACGAGCAGTATTACGCCCACCGCCCCTATCTGGGCATCCCCCGCCCCGACGACAACAAGGCGAAGAACGGCCGTACCCTCGACCTCGACGGCTTCTTTGGCCTGCATCCCTCTCTGGCCGACCTGCATCCCATCTACAGTGCGGGAGACATGGCCTTCGTCCACGCCACCGGTTCGCCGGACGAGACCCGTTCCCACTTTGAGGCGATGGATTTGATGGAGCGGGGCGCGGCGGAAAACGGCGATTACACCGGCTGGCTCTCCCGCCATCTGGCCACGCTGAACACGGGCAACAACTCCGCCCTGCGCGCTGTGGGCCTAGGCGATATGCTGCCCGCTTCCCTCACCGGGGCCGTCTCCGCCACTGCCTTGCAATCCATTGCCGAATACCACCTGGCCGGGCAGGAGGAGCGTGTGGGAGAGATGACGGCCTTGCTGAACGCCCTCTACAGCCAGCGGGACGATCTGCTCACCGGCGCGGCGGCGCAGACGTTTGCCTCGATTGACGTATTGAGCCGCATTGACACGGAACGGTATCAGCCGTCAGGTCGCGCCTACGCGGAAAACGAGTTCGGCCAGGCGATGCGCGTCGTGGCCCAACTGATCAAGGCGGACGTGGGGGTGGAAGTGGCCTGCGTGGATTTGGGCGGCTGGGATACACACGTGGCCCAGGGCAGCGTCGAGGGCGCGCAGCCCAGCCTGATGGCCGAATTGTCTGCCGGGCTGGCAGCCTTCTACGAAGATTTACCGGCGCAGATCGGCAACGTTACCGTCGTCGTCATGTCCGAATTTGGGCGGCGGGTGCAGGAGAATGGCGGCCTGGGGACGGATCATGGGCACGGGAATATGATGATGGTGATGGGCGGCGGGATTAACGGCCGTCAGGTATTTGCCCAATGGCCCGGCCTGCACGACGAGCAGTTGGCCGGCCCCGGCGATCTGGCCATCACCACCGATTACCGAGATGTGCTGGGAGACATTATTGCCAAACGGCTTAATAATCCCAAGTTGGCGGATATTTTCCCTGGTTATGTGGTGAATGAGGTGGGGGTGGCGGTTGCCCGATCACATTAACGCGCTAACTTACACTGCTTCAAATTAGTCGGGTTTGTTTCTCTGCAATATAAACCAAAAGGCCAACATCACTAAAAAGCCGGCAAAAAAACCCAGTAAAACACCTAATCCGGCGAAAAGTGCCCGATTAAAGCTTTGTAAGAACAGGGAAACCCCAACTACAATGATGCCAACCCAGCCCAGGAAACCGGACATGATGAGCATGCAGCCGGGAGTGTGCGATTCTTCCGCATCATCTTTCTGCTGCATGATGCGATAATCAACAATTGCCCCGATGGCAGAGCTGGTAAAGCCAACAGTTAATCCGACCAGAAATGCATTTTGACCAAGCATACAAGCGCCTCGAATTATTAAACTAAATCAATCTGTGTGTTCCTTGGCTTTTAGATGGGATTGCCAGTTACATTCAATTCGGGTTGTTCGCAGGTGCGGTACAACATAGATGATTATAATCAAGTTAGGCAAAGTATCAAAAATGTAGAGATTCCCTTTTGTAAACCGGGGAATTGACAGCAGTATGGTTGTTAAATACAATATGACCAATCAGTCATGTGACTGATCGGTCATATTTTTTGGTACAAGAATGCCTAAACAAACATTTTTCAACTTACCGGAAGAAAAGCGGCAAACCATCATCAACCTGGCGATTGATGAGTTTGCCGACAACGATTATCAAAATGCCTCCATCTCCCGCATTGTGGCGCGGGCGGGGATTGCCAAAGGCAGTTTTTACCAATACTTTGCCGACAAGAAGGAGTTGTACCTGTATTTGATAGAGCTGGCTTTGCAGGAAAAGGCGCAGTTTTTACAGTACACGCCGCCGCCTGATCCGCAGATGGGCACGTTTGCTTACCTGCGCTGGCTGTTTGAAGCCGGGCTGCGCTTCAGCTTTTCCCAGCCCAAATTGACGCGCCTGACGTACCGGGCTTTTTTTGACGATCTGCCCTTTTCCAATGAAACGATTGCTCAGGCGCAGGCCGGGTCTAGCCAATTCTTTACGCAGTTGATTCAGCAGGGTATGGAGCAGGGTGATTTGCGCGCTGATTTGGATGTGGATTCGGCCGTTTTTCTGTTTGACCTGGTTTTTATGGAATTGGGTAACCACATTATGCAGAGACTGAACGTTGATCCGGCGGAACTGGCGGAAAAGGGGGCGCAGGTGTTTGAGGAAACGGCCGCTGCCGAGATTTACAACAGGTTTATGGATATTTTCGAGTTTGGTATGGGTGCAAAGTGATGTAGGGCGATTTGGCAAATCGCCTTACGGAGGAACAATGAACAAAAAGATATGCGTGATAACCGGGGCTAATTCCGGGATAGGCAAAGCGGCGGCGGTGCAAATTGCGCAAGCCGGCGGCCACGTGATTATGGCCTGCCGCAATCAGGCCAGGGGGGCGGCGGCGCTGCGGGAGGTGCGGGCACAGAGTGGCAGCGAGGCGGTGGAATTGATGCTGGTGGATATGTCGCTGCAATCTTCCATTCGGGCGTTTGCGGCTGACTTTTTGGCGCGGTATGACAAGCTGGACGTTCTCATCCACAATGCGGCCGTTTTTGACGTAACGCAAAAGCAGCTGGTTTTTACCGCAGAAGGCCGGGAAACGATTTGGGCGACTAACCATTTAGGCCCCGTTTTGCTGACAGATTTGCTCCTGGAGCCGCTGAAACGGAGCGAGCAGGGGCGGGTCATTACCATCTCTTCGAAAGGGTTGGTGATGTTTCCCTTTCTGAAGGTGGATTTGGCCGACCCGGAGTTCCGGCGGCGCAAATTCAGTGTGACGAAGGCGTATTACCAGTCTAAGCTGGCGCAGGTGATGTATACGTATTGGCTGGCAGAGAAGTTGGGGGACACGGCCGTAACCGCCAACGCCATCCGCGTTACCAACGTAAAGATAGACATTGACAGCCGCTACCCCAACGTCTCCAGAATCGGCCGGTTTATGTACCGTATCAAGAGCCGGTTTTCTATCTCGCCGGAGAAGATGGCCGAAACATATACCTGGCTGGCGCTGTCTGATGAGGTGAGCCAGGTAACCGGAAAATATTTTGATGACCCCGCGCACATCGTGAACTCGTCGAAATACAGCCGCGACAAAGAAAATATAGCCCAGGTCATGCAGGTAACGCTGGATTATCTGCAAGCGCCTGCCGGTGACGGCAGCCCGGCGTGAACAGTGGGGCTGTGACGTAGAAGATTTTGAATGGCCTGTTTCAGGAATATGCCGGGCTGAATTACGTCACTTGGCACGGCCGTATCCCCTATGCTATCCTATCTTCCATGACACCAGAACAATTCGTCCAAAAATGGTCAAAAATACAGCAAAAGGAAACGGCCGTTTCCCAATTCCACTTTAACGACGTCTGCCAACTGGTCGGCCATCCCACCCCGACAGAATATGATCCCGCCGGCGATACCTTCTCCTTCGAGACCCGCACCGTCAAACCGGGCGGGCAGAAAGGGTTTGCCGACGTTTACTTTCGGGGCAAATTCATTTGGGAATACAAAGGGCCGCACAAAGACCTGAACAAAGCGTACCGGCAATTGCAGATGTACCGCGAAGATTTGCAAAACCCGCCCCTGCTCATCACCAGCGACATTCACACCAACTTCAACAACTACCCCGTCGTCAGCCACACCATCACTTTTGACGACATTGTGCGGGGAGACGGGGTGCAGAAGCTGGAATGGGCCTTCTACAACCCGGACAAATTCAGGCCGGACCGGACACAGCAGGAAATCACCAAAGCCAGCGCCGACACGTTTGTGGCGGTGGCCGACGCCATGAAAGCCCACATGCAAATTACCGGCGAAGCGTACACGCCGGAGCAGTTGGCCCACTTCATGGCCCGGCTGCTCTTCTGCCTCTTTGCCGAAGATTTGGACTTGCTGCCGGCGCACATTTTCACCCAAATCATCCGCACCCAGGATCACCCGCAGGGGGATTTGCAGCCCGCCCTGCGCAGCCTGTTCCGGGAAATGCGTGGCGGCGGGTCGTTGATGTACAAAATCCGGGAATTTGACGGCACCCTTTTTGACGATGATTTTGTGCCCACGATTCCCCACGATTTGGCGCGGGCGCTGCTGCGGGCGGCGGAACAGGATTGGTCGCAGGTAGACCCGGCCATTTTTGGCGCGTTGTTTGAACGGGTGATTGACGAGAGCAAGCGGGCGCAGTTGGGGGCGCATTACACCAGCGAAAGCGACATCATGCTTATTGTGGAACCGGTGCTGATGGAACCGCTGCGCCGCCGCTGGGATGAGGTGCGCCGCCAGGCAGACAAGCTGCTGCGCCAGACAAACCTGACAGGTCTCCAGCAATCTGCGGCTGCCCCACCTGATGTGGCAGACTCGTCAGGTTTTGCTACGGCCCACCGGCTGTTGGCTGATTTTGCTGCCGAACTGGCGGCCGTGCGTGTGCTGGACCCGGCCTGCGGGCCGGGTAACTTCCTTTATGTGTCCCTGCGCCAACTGCTGGATTTGCAGAAGCAGGTGATTACCTTTGCCGCCCGGCGCGGCCTGCCGCCCATTGAACTGAGCGTCAGCCCGGAGCAATTGTACGGCATTGAGATCAACCCTTACGCCCACGAACTGGCCCAAATCACGGCC
>JAJRTP010000249.1 GCA_024278255.1 Chloroflexota bacterium
AAGCCGGGTAACATCTTACGTACCTGTTTCCAAAAGATAGATTTGTGTTACTGAGGATAGTCACTGTTTGTTGGATTTTCCTCAACATTACAATAGAATTCCATTTGCATTTTGTCTACCGCAAGTTATTGAGAAGATACAGATGATTCCAGATAAAACCGGGCGTTCAAGCCGCCATAACTATGCCCGATAATATCAAAATGTCCCCGCCATTGCGGATTTATGTCTACTAACAGGTCATAGGCATCTCTCAAATTTTGTTGAATGGCCTGACGATTCTGCTCCCGAGAGTTCGATGGGGACACGCCAGTCGCAAAGAAGAGATTGCAGTCTTCAACATACCCATCGTTGGTCATCCACTGGTACAATTTGGCAAATCCAACTTCGTCATCAGTTAGCCTATCTGAATCTGGGCCACTCCAACCATGGACGAGTAACACTGGTTGTTTGTTCAGAGCACAGGCGTTAACCGATACATTGGATACGGGATTACCAGCACTATCAGTTACTTGCCCCGATATGGAATAGGTATCAGAGCTTGATTGAGGTGATGTTATAGTGACCTTTTCGGATTGAGCTGGTCTTGATGATGACATACTGGCCGACCACGATGATAATGGAGCGACTGCAAGAAACAATAGGAAAATAATTGTTACATAGATGAAGACAAGGCCATACCTGGAACGATTCATCGTTTTACCTCCTGTTAATAATGCATATTAAGAGAGGCTATACGTTTACAGATAGATGCAGTATAGCATATTTTCATGTCGCCAGGAAGGAGTATAAAACCAAATAAAATTACCCAATATGCCGGACAGGTTGTCAAGAGAACGGCGTTTTTCTTGTATCTTTGCCCACTCTGGGGTACGGAAATCAAGAGATGGCGTTATCTCAATATCGGGACTGACTTCTACTTCAAAGTCGAGATATTTCACAAGTCAATTGTTGCTGGCAATAGATGAACAGGATGGTTCGGTCACAATCAGGCTGTCATCGATTTCGGCGGGGACGAGACAGTCCACGACTATATCACGCCGACTCCTCCCGAATTTTTTCCTGCACCCAAAGATTGATCAAAATTTCGGCGGAAAGTCCCCTTTGCCGGGCAATCTGGCTCACCTTGTCGGCCAAAGCCGGTTCTAATGCACAATATCGCACCTCGGACTGAATATCCACTTCGAAATCAACCGGCTCTGTTTCTTCCCAATAATCTGTTACCTCATGCGTATCCCAAAACTCGCCTATTTCCCGATAAGAATCTGATTGTGAGATCGAACTTTTGTTTGCACTCATATCGTTTCCTTTCACGGCCATTAGTCAGCAAATTTAACGACGGTCACCCCCGCCCCACCTTCACCATCTTTACCTTCCTCCCAGGTGCCCACGTGGGGGTTTTGCTTGAGTGCTCGACGCACGGCCGTTCTTAATCGCCCCGTTCCCTTCCCATGAATAATCCGCACCCAGGGCATTTGCGACAGGTACGCCCGGTCCAGAAACGCCTCCATTTCCGCCAATCCCTCTTCCACGCGACGGCCGCGAATATCCAGTTCCAGGCCGGGCGAAGCGACATGGCTGACGTGTTCGACTTCCGGTTCCGCGGCGGCCGGGCGGCTTTGGAAGATGAGGTCTGGCAACTTCACCCGCATTTGCGCCCGGCCCACCACCACCATTGCCTCGTACTTACTCAAGGAGACAATCTCCCCGTCTGTGTTCAGGGTTTTGATACGCACCACATCCCCCACCTGCAAATCCGGCTTCTTGCGGGAGGTTAATTTGGCTTGGGGCGGGGCCAGGGTAACGGCCGTAGCCTCCTCCAGTTGGGCCACAGCCTTACTCACCTTCTTCAGCTTATTCAGCGACTGGGCATCCCGGATTTGCCGCCGCGCCTGACGCAGTTCTTCCTCTACGGCCGTAATCTTCTCCTGCGCTTCCGCCTGCGCCTGCACCATAATTTGCGCCCGTTCTTCTTCGATTTGCTCCAACCGCCGCACCAAGACATCCTTCTCTTCCTCAATTTGGCGCAGGGCCAGGCGCGTGGCCGCTTCTTCCGAGGCAATCTTCTCCCGCAAATCGTAAATCGAATCCAGCAGCACTTCCGCCTCATTGCTGCCCGCTCCGTTCAACCGCATCGCCTCATCCAGCACCGTCTCATCCAGCCCCAACCGCCGGGCAATGGCAAAAGCGTTCGACTTGCCAGGGATGCCAATCATCATTTCATACGTCGGAGAGAGCGTATCAATGTCAAACATCAGCGAGGCATTCGTCGCCCCTGGCTGCTGGTCGGCGTAAAATTTCAGTTCCGGATAATGGGTGGCAATAAAACTGGTCGCCCCCTTGTCCCGCAAATAGCTGATAATCGCCTGGGCCAGCGCTGCCCCTTCCGCCGGGTCTGTGCCGGAGCCGAGTTCATCCAGCAAGACCAGAGATCGATCATCCACCCGTTCCAGAATGCGGATGATGTTGGTGATGTGCGCCGAGAAGGTGGACAGGCTTTGCTCGATGGACTGCTCGTCACCAATGTCGGCAAACACATTGTCAAAAATGGTCAGACGGGCTTCTACGGCCGGCAACTGCATCCCGGACTGGGCCATGAGGGTCATCAGCCCCATCGTTTTCAGACTGACCGTTTTGCCGCCGGTATTAGGGCCGGTGATGAGAACGGTAAACACGTCTTCGGGCACAGTCAGGTCAATGGGCACCACTTCATCCGGCGGCAAGAGGGGAT
>JAJRTP010000250.1 GCA_024278255.1 Chloroflexota bacterium
GTGCATCTGGGCAGTTACGGCCGTGACTTGCAAAATAACACCACCCTCACCCACCTCATTCAAGCCATCCTCGACCACACCGACATCCCCCGCCTGCGCATTTCCTCTCTGGAGCCGTGGGAAATTCCGGACAACTTCTTCAGCCTGTGGCAGAACCCGCGCCTGCTGCCCCACTTGCACATGCCCTTGCAGTCTGGTAGCGACCGCATCCTGCGGCGTATGGCCCGGCGCACCAGCCGCGCCACCTTCCGCCAATTGGCCCAGGCCGCCCGCGCCGCCATCCCGGATTTGAACCTGAGTACGGACATCATCGTAGGCTTCCCCGGCGAAATGGAGGCAGATTTTGCCGAGACGGTAGATTATGTCAAGGAAATTGATTTTAACCGGCTGCACGTGTTCAGCTACAGTCCCCGCCCCGGCACGGCTGCTGCCCAATTCCCGGACCAGATTCCCGGCCCGGTGAAGAAAGAACGCACCCGGCAGATGATCGCCCTAGGCAAGGAGCTTTCTTTGCAGTTTCACCAAAAGTACGTGGGACAATCATTGAATGTATTGTGGGAAACGGCCGTAGGCGCGGATAATGGCGGCTTGCGCTGGGTAGGCTACACAAACAATTACATCCGGGTCACGGCGCATGGCCCGGCCGATTTGTTTAATACGGTGACGCGGGTGGAAATTGAGGAAGCAGGGGAAGATGGGGTTTACGGCCGTGTGCTGCCTGAAAGCGTGAAGGCGTGAACTGGTTGCGGCCTTGTCTCGTTATGCTAGAATGTTTGCAGAAATGACGTGAGCTTTTCAGAATGTTGTCGAGGAAATAAAAATGGTTTCAGACAGTTTGGGACTGGAATTGCATGACAAAGCCACACGCGGACAAAAACTCTCGGCCGAGGAAGAAACGTTGCTGCAAACCTGGTACGATGAACAAGACAGGGCAGAAAACGCGCTGTTGCATTTGCCTGACAAGGCAAACGTAGCATCATTGCAAGCACAGGTAGAAACAACGTTAGCCCAAATAATCACAATCACGAAACAGATAGAGGAAACATCTGCCGAAAATAAGATGTTGCGCCGCGAAATAACCTCTTTGCGTCAACGATTGGCAGTAACCGCATCTCCCCCTTTGTAAGCGATGGCTGCTATTCTGGAACAAGTACGACAAAGGGCTAATTTTGCCTGCGAGTATTGCGGCGTTACAGAAGAAGACAGCGGCGGAAAACTCACAATCGATCATTGTCAACCCAAAAGCAAAAACGGCAGCGATTCGCTCGAAAATCTGCTGTATTGCTGTATTCGGTGCAATCAGTACAAGCAAAATTATTGGCCGGAAAATCCCGATCAACCTTCGCTGTGTAATCCCCGTCAGGAACCTGCTTCCCAACATTTTCTCCAACTTGATAACGGAACGCTGTATCCATTAACTTCTGCAGGCGACTTCACGTTAAAGCGGTTACGCCTGAACCGATCTTTTTTGGTGGCACACCGCCTGAAAAAACAACAACGAGAAAAAGAATTGCGTCTGTTAATTCGTTATCAGGAACTCGTTAAAGTGTTGGCGCAATTACAGATGCAACTATCTGACTTGATCGAAGAACAACAAACGCTCTTGAAAGAACAACAAGAGTTGCTCATCCTGCTCCTCAATCGGAAAAACTAATTTTATGAAAAAAGTTATCTTGATCACCCTTCTACTATTTTCGTTTATATCCGCCTGCGGCCAAAAAGATGACGTGCCGGCTTTGCCCACGGCCGCAGCCGCAGCCACACTCCCCCCCCTGCCTGAAGGGGCCAACGCAGTCATTGTGGTAGAAGAAGAGGCGCCGGTTGCGGAACCAGACTCGGCCGTATCCCCTGATTCCCCCACAACCATTCCGCCAACGGCCGTGCCCCAAACCGCTCCCACCCAACCGACGCAATTCGCCTACACCTACCAGCAGCCGGACGGCAACCGTATCGTTTTCGGCAAAGGCAACTTACCCAATTTGACGCCGCTGGACATCCCTCTGGACGGGACGCCGCAATGGGTAACGGCGCTGCCCCTAGGCGAGGCGGTGATGTGGGGCGTGGTTCTGGACGACGGCCGTACCCAAGCCTTCCTGGTGCAAGACGGGGAGACGACGGAAGTGACCGCGACCGAACTAATGCCCGATGTGGCCCCGGTGATGACCGTCAGCGACGACTGGCAGCAAGCCGGATTCCTCAACCCGCCTGTAGCCGAAGCGGGCGGCAACAGCCCGGTGGTGTACGACGCTGCCGGTAATCTGGCTTATTCCAATACGGCCGGGGAACTGTTCCTCCTCGATGTGCGCAGCGGCGATATTATCCAGATTGACGCGGAGATTTTGCCCGACGGCCGACTCCTCTTTGACGAAAACGGCCGTCTCCTCATCCTCAGCGATCCTACCGGCCGGTACGACCACGGCGTGCTGGGCGACGCGCTGGAAGGCGGCGGTGTCATCTTAGTAGAAACCGGCGGTGCGGAACCAACCATCGCCACGCACATTATCATCCCCGAACCGCAGGTCATCGAAGGAACTGTGCCCCTGTGGGTGGATTGGGACGGCGACGGCCAACGGGAAATCATCGCCACCCTGTCCGACGCCAATCAAGGGGCGCAAATTGTCCTCTACAACGAAGATGGGGAACAGTTAGCCGCCGGGGAGCCAATCGGCCAGGGGCAGCGCTGGCGGCACCAGATCGCCGTAGCCCCCTTTGGCCCCAACGGGGAGATGGAGTTAGCCACCGTTCTCACGCCGCACATTGGCGGCACAGTGGGCTTTTATCAGTGGAATGGGGATGCGCTAAACATTGTGGCGGAACTGCCTGGTTACACGTCTCACGTCATCAACAGTCCAAATCTGGATATGGCGATGGCCGGTGATTTTGACGGGGATGGCCAGCCGGAACTGCTCCTGCCCACCGACGACCGCACCCAATTGGGCGGCATCCAGCGCACAGCCGACGGCGCGGAAGCAGTTTACCAATTGGATTTGGACGGGAAAATGGTGACAAATCTGGCCGGGGCTGCGCTTGTTTCGGGGGATACGGCCGTAGGCGTCGGCCTGGATAACGGCGTGTTACGAGTCTGGCAGCCTTGAGCAGTGTGCAGTTTTCAGTGTACAGTTTGCAGTGGACGTCAAACTGAACACTGCACACTGAATACTAAAGAAAAGCCGTCATATACAACCCATCCACCACAAACCCGTGATACCGGGCATAATACTCCCGTGTACCGATGGCGCTGATGACCGCGATTTTGGCAAAACCGGCCTGCCGCGCCATCTCTTTGGCCTTGTGGATGAGCCGCGAGCCAACCCCCATGTGCTGCGCCTCTCCCTGGCTGTCCTCCCCCAAGTTGAGCGCGGGGCCGTAGACGTGGACTTCCCGAATCATGGCGTGGCCGGCCAACTCCGGCAGGGGTAGTTCCACGTCCGGGTGGGGGAAGGAGAGGCGCAGAAAACCGGCCAGCCGCTCATCGGCCGTCTCATAGCTGAGAAAATGCTCTGTTGTGGCGTCCGTCTCATACGTCGTTACCTGTAAATGCAGGTCAGCCCACGTCACCTTGTCCCGCCGGATTTCCCGGTAACGGATGTCTTGCAATTTCTGGCCGCGCTTTTCCGCTCGCTGCGTGGCAATCTGGCGCAAATTGGCCTTCTTGTTCCCCGCCACCACATTTGTCGTGGGGAAGTCACGGATGACCCGGTTGACGCGCACGTAGCGGGGCACTTGCACCAGACAATCTGCCAGCAGTTCGGTCAATGTCTCCTCGTCGTAGGGTGTGTATTCACCCCGCTGCCAGTATTCGTAAAGTTCCGCGTTGGGCACGAGCATGGTGGGGTATATTTTCAGTTCGTCGGGGCGCACGGCCGTATCCGACCACAACCGGCCAAAATCCGCCAGGTCACTTTCCGGCGTGGCCCCCAGCAAGTTTGCCATCCAGTGGCCGTGAATCTTGAAACCAGCCAGGCGCAGCAGGCGGAAGGCGTCGCGGGTGGCCTGCACGTCGTGGCCCCGCTGGTTGAGGGCCAACACCCGCTCGTCCAAGCTTTTGATGCCCACCTGCACTTTGGTCACACCCAGATAGCGCAGCCAACGCAGTTCGTCCGGGTCAATCTCGTCCTGGCGCGTCTCCACCACCAACCCCACGTTGCGCCGCGGGCCGACGGCGTTTTTCGCCTGCGCCTCGACCAACGTAGCCGAATCTTCTCCGTTCATGGCGTCCAGGCAGCGTTTGACAAACCATTCCTGATAATCCCGCCGGTAGCTGGACCAGGTGCCACCGAGGATGAGCAGTTCGATTTTTTCGACGGGATGGCCGATCTGCTCCAGCGCCTGGATGCGGGCGGCCGTTTGTTCATACGGGTCAAAGCCATGCCGCTCGGCGCGCTGCGCGCCCGGTTCGTCGCGCAGGTAACTTTTGGGCATGCGCACGTCGGTGGGGCAGAAGATACATTTGCCGGGGCAGGGGTACGGTTTGGTAAGGACGGTGACAACGGTCACGCCGGCCTGGCTGCGGATCGGCTTCTTCTGGATATGCGTCACCAGATCGGGGTCGTAGATCATACTGCCGTCAGCACAAAGCTGTTGGTAGGCGCGCAGGACGTCACTTTTACCCAACCAAGGCAGTCCTTTGCGGCTGTATTTGCGGATGGTGCGTTGGTAGGCGGGGCCGGTTAACGGCCGTATCTCCCCCAACTCCGCAATCAAGGCCGCGTACAACGGCTCCTGCCCCGGCTCTATGGTGATCGGGGCGTGGTGGGACTGCCATA
>JAJRTP010000251.1 GCA_024278255.1 Chloroflexota bacterium
CATCCTGGGGCTGGATAAGGTCCCAAGGGTTGGGCTGTTCGCCCATTAAAGCGGTACGTGAGCTGGGTTCAGACCGTCGTGAGACAGGTCGGTCTCTATCCGCTGTGGGCGCAAGGGATTTGAGGGGAGCTGCCCCTAGTACGAGAGGACCGGGGTGGACAGACCTCTAGTGTGCCAGTTGTTCCGCCAGGAGCATTGCTGGGTAGCTACGTCTGGCAAAGATAACCGCTGAAAGCATCTAAGCGGGAAGCTTGCCTCAAGATTAGATCCCTCACTGGAATAACCAGGTAAGACCGCTAGGAGACTACTAGCTTGATAGGCGGCATGTGTAAGTGCAGCAATGTACTCAGCTAAGCCGTACTAATGGTCGAGGGCTTACAGTGCATATGATACGGAGAATTTGGTACTTTGACGTCGTGTGACGTTGTTGGATGATTTTGTTATCTTGTTCAGTTTGTAATTTAACTTTGTTTATAGAAGGTCTCTTGGTGATTTGAGCGACGATGGTACACCCGGTCCCATCCCGAACCCGGCAGTTAAGCTCGTCAGCGCTGATGGTACTTGGGGGGTGACTCCCTGGGAGAGTAGGTCATTGCCAAGAGGCCTTTTTTTCTTGCCTGCTGATCGCAATACGGCCGTTTCATGCGTGTGTATCTGGATTTATTGCAACGAAATGTCAATTACCGGTACTTGTGGTGGGGTAATGTTGTTTCGTTGTTGGGTGATTGGTTCACCCTGATTGCCTCGGCCGCTTTAATTACAGAGTTGACCAATTCCGGGGTAGCTATCAGCTACCTTTTTTTGGCCCGTTTTTTACCCCTCTTTTGTTTAGTCCCCTGGCTGGCGTTTTAGCAGACCGGTATGACCGCAAGAAAATAATGATTGTGACGGATATTCTCCGGGCAGTGACCGTTTTGGGTTTTCTGCTGGTGGGTATCACGGGTCAAGTCTGGCTGTTGTATTTTTTGACGGTGGTGCAGTTTGCTTTGAGTTCTTTGTTTACACCGGCGCGCACGGCCGTACTCGCCATGATTGTGCCGGAGAAAGATTTGGTAACGGCCAATGCGCTGGACAGTTTTACCTGGAGTACGATGCTGGCGCTGGGGGCGCTGCTGGGCGGGGTGGTGGCCGCTATCTTTGGGGCCAGGACGGCGTTTGTGCTGGATGCGGGGACGTATTTGCTCTCGGCGCTGCTGATTGCCCGGATTGCGCTGCCGAAACGAGCGCCGCGTTCTGTGGGGGTGGGGCAGAGCGGCTGGCTGGATTTTGTGGAAGGGTTTAAGTATGTGGTGGGACGGCCGTTTCTCCTGGGCATCAGTTTGGTCAAAGCCGGGGGATCGTTGGTTTGGGGCGCTATCAATGTGTTGGAAGTGAAGTATGCGGAGGAAATATTTGCTCTTTCGCGGGTTGGTTTGCTGCCAAATTTACGCATAGAGGACCCTGGTACAGCGACGTTAGGGCTGATTTATCTGATTAGCGGGTTAGGCACGGGGTTGGGGCCATTATTTATGCGCCACTGGCTGGGGGATTCGCGGCGCAGGTTGCTGCAAGGGATTGGCGTGGGTTTTTTGTTTATGCTGGCCGGGATTGCCGGGCTGGCTTTTGCCCCGACGCTGGGGATATTCCTGCTGTTTACCTTTGTGCGCACGGTGGGGTCGGGGACGATCTGGGTGTTTTCGGCCGTTTTGCTGCAAGTGATGGTGCCAGACGAGTACCGGGGACGGGTGTTTGCTTTTGAATTTGCCGCTTTGACGCTGACTCAATCCATGTCTATTTTTGTGGCCGGGTTTGCCATAGACAGCCTGAATTGGTCTGCGCCGCAGGTGATGTTGTCTTTTGCCTGGCTGGGAGTGCTGGTGGCTGTTACCTGGGGCGTGTTTTATTCGATTAATCGTTCCCGGCCATTGCCTTCCTCACAAGAGCCAACCTCTCCGGAATAGCCCTACGGTTTTATAAGCAACGGTAAATATATCTGATGAGGCAGGGCGATAAAGATGGTTAATTCGTCGTTGTTGTCGTCAGGGGTGACGTCTGTGCCATGGCTGTTTATGGAAGCAGTCAAGGTTAGGGTTGTGTTACTTTGCAGCGCGCTGCTGATACGGCCGTAAACCGTAATCACCCCCATTTCTCCGCCGACCAGATTGCCCAATGCCCAACTGTATGAACTTCCATTGCTCACTGTGGCGGAAACCGGCGCATCGTAACTGATTTGGGTCAGGGTGACGGGGATTTGATGGGTAATGATGGTTTGATAGGCCGTCCCTGAGTCAGCATTGGTAAACTGGATCGTGTAACTGATGGGTTGATCCGGCTGGAGTGGCGTCGGTGCGGCGGAGGCCAGGGAGAGGCTCAGATTGGTGAGATACGGCCGTTCATAAGCGCCGCGATCCGCTTGCACGCCCTGGGGCCGGGAGACGCCGTCCAAATCACGGTTTATGCCGGCAGCGGCGGCATTGTCCAACGCCGGCGAGACGGCCGAAAGACGGAAATCGCCGTAGACGGGGTCCGCAAATTGGGGATTTTGACTGGCAATCGAATGGCCGAAGCTATTTATTGTGCCGAGAAGGTCGGTGGTATTGGCGAAAAACAGGTTAAAATCCTCGTTGATGACGCCGCTGCCGTTATTAAAGATGCCCACAGCGTAGCCCACAACAATGTTATTCGTCAGCCAGGTTGTGCCAGTAATGGCGGCGACGGCCGCGCCAGAGTTCCCGTTTCTGTCTACCAGCGTATTGTGGATGAGGGAAACTGCGCCGGGCGATTGCAGATATATTTCTGCCCCCAAATCGGATTGGGCGATATTTTCCAGGAACAGGTTGTTGCTGACGCTGCCTGTGATTTGATTCGTCAGGCCGCCCAGAAACAATGCGCCGCCGTTGTTGGCAGTGTTACCGCTGAACTGGGATTGGGCAATTATTGCTGTGTTGCCGACGTACAAACCGCCACCGTCGCTAGATGCCTGATTGTCAGAAAAAATGGCATTTTGCACGGTAATCACGCCTCTTGTCGTCAGGCCGCCCCCCACGTCTGCGCTGTTGCTGATGAACTGTGTCCCGCTAATAGTGACGGGTTCATAGGCAGAGATGCCGCCCCCGATGGCCGGCGGCCCGATGTTGATGGCCCGGTTGTTTTGGAAACGGCCGTTCGTCACCGTAACCAATCCATAAGCCCACAATCCAGCGCCGTCCCCTCTGGTTGTATTGCCGGTAAAAACGGTGTTTACCAACAATGCCGGCCCATCAGTGGCCAGCCCGCCGCCGGAGCAGGGTAGTGGCGCAGTGTCACATTGATTGTTGGCAAAGAGGGAATCATATAGTTCCGTGGCTTTGGTGGCTGCACCGCCGCCATAAGATTGGCCGCTGTTGCTGATGAATCGGGTTTGGCTGATAGTTACCGGGCCTCCGGCCCACAACCCGCCGCCATTATAAGTGATGGCGTGATTGCCGCTGATGACGCTCTGGCGCAAAATCAGGCTGCTGTCAGCCGCGACGTATAAGCCGCCACCACCCGCGGCCCGGTTGTTTTGCAGGATGAGATGTTGCAGGATAGGAGCGGCTCCGTTGTCCAGGAGAATGCCGCCGCCGTTTCCCGTACTAACGCCGTTGGCAAAGGTGAGGCCGGAGATGATGACGCTGTGGTCCACGGCCGTACCCGTTACCGTCAACACGCGCTGCCCCGATTCGGCCTGGATGATGGTTGTCTGGCTGTGAATACCGGTGAGAGAGACGGCCGTACTCAGAGTCAGGCTTTCCGTGTAGAGGCCCGGTTGGATGAGAATCGTGTCGCCCGGCTGGGCGTTGTCAATGGCTGCCTGAATGGAATCGCCGGGATTGACTACTATACTCATAGCCTGCGCCGGGGTCAACGAGTCCAGCAAACCGGCCAGAAGCCACAATGAAAGCAGGGGAATGATGAGCAGAAGGGGGATACGACGTAACATCTGAACGCCTCCTTACAGGAATGATTGGGTAAATTTTGACCTGATCATAACATATTACGGGGAATTTGCTGGCAGGTTGCGGCGGAAGTAAACGTTGCCATCGGTATAGTGGGTGATGGTAAAATCGTGGCGCAGGTAGAATTGGATAGCGTTTGTCCAGGTGGCTGTGGTTTCCAGCGTTAGATGGGTGCAACCGGATTGGCGGGCGAAGCGGCAAAGTTCATTCAGGATGGCGCTGGCGATGCCTTGCTGCCGTTTTTCCTGGGCTACGGACATGCGCACGATACGGCCGTAGCCCCTATCATCCAACAGCAAAGCCCCCGTCCCTACAATTTCCCCCTCCCATTCGGCTACCAGAAAACGGCCGTCCCCATAAGCGCGGGCAATATCGTCCAGATCAGGATTTTTGCCAGGGTCAAGTGTGCCCCAATGTTCTTCCAGCCCGGCCAGAATGAGATTTTGGGCGGCGATCTGGTCTTTTGGTTGGAACGGCCGTATCATAATTTCCATATCCACACTCTTTATTCTGGACGAATAGCAGCATGTTCAGTAAACTGTTCAGCAAATATGACCTGCGCGTCAAGGACACATTTGCATGACAGTTAATGATAACCAATCTGCGCCGTCAACCAAATTTGACTGGGCTATCTATGCCGATGCCACGTTTGCCGGTTTAGCTATCCTCATTCCTATCCCGCTGGTAGATGTGTTTTTTGAATGGATTTTTCGGCGGCGTATCCCCCAAGCCATTGCCAAACGAAACGGCCGTCACCTCAGCCGGGAAACAGTATTTTTCCTCAACAACCAACCGCGGAACTGGTGGGGCTGCCTGCTGTGGCCTCTGGCCCTGGCCTTGTTGTTTCTCAAACGCCTGTTTCGCACCATTCTCTACTTTCTTACCGTAAAAGATGCCTCCGATAAATTAAGCTACTACTGGCACAAAGCATTTCTCCTCAATTATATGTTGCAGCGGGGGGATTTGGACAATGAACGAGTCGCCCGTCTGGCAGCCGATGCCATGTTCCTGGTGCTGGACGAGATTACCACCAGCCCTCTGCTCAAGCTGGCTCAAGAAGTGGTTGCCGGAGCGAATCACGTCATTCGGATGTCTTGGTATTGGCGGTGGCGCAAGAATGACCCGGCGCTGCAAAGAACCCGCGCCGAAATAGCCGCCACCTGGAACAGTTATGCCCAATATTTCCAGATGTTAGCTGCGCATTATGTAGAAACTTTTGAGCAGCTGCAGGCCGAGGCGATGGGGCAATCCGGCCTGCATGTATCGGAAACGCTGGCGGCCAAACTCCGTGAAGCGTCAAGTGGCGACGCTACGGAGAAATCGTGATGGGTATTTCGTTGGAAAGGG
>JAJRTP010000252.1 GCA_024278255.1 Chloroflexota bacterium
AGCCGCCTAATACGCAATAATTGTTTACCAACCCCGCCAATTCTTGAAGAACCGCATATTTTACGGAGAGTCCCATGACATTACCCAGCAAGATCAAATACCTTATTATTGGCGCCGGCGTGCATGGTTTGAGTACGGGCTGGCATCTGGCTAAAGAGCTCAAAGCGTGCGGCAAAGGGTCGGGTGAAGACATTCTCATTGTGGATAAAACGGCCGTTGCCGCCGGCGCTTCCGGCATTGCTTGTGGCGTTGTCCGCAATTTTTATTACCAACCTGCTATGGGAGATGTGATGAATGTGAGCGTTGATATTTGGGAATCAGACCCCGAAGCGTTCCATTTTCACCAGTGCGGTTACATCGCTGTCGTGCCCGAGACGCAGGATGATGATGTTGTTTCCATCTATGAACGCCAACAAAAAGGAGGGTACGACTCCACTTTAGTTCAAGGCGAACAAAAAGTTTTTGATTACATGCGCCATATCTTCCCCGATTGGCGGGCGCGCGGACTCACCTCGCTGCTCTACGAGCGCCGTAGCGGCTTTGCGTTCAACAGCGCCGCCATGTTTGGCATTGCCGACAAGGCGGAAGCGGAAGGGGTGAAAATTGAAACCGGCGTGCAGGTCAAAGGGTTCGTCTTCGACGCCGCTAACGCGGTCACAAAAGTGGCGACCAATCGGGGCGAGATTGAGGTGGAGCAGGTCATTGTGGCTGTCGGCCCTTGGGTGGCGCAAATTTGGGAGATGTTAGGGTTGTCCGATAAGATTGATATTTTGGGGCAGGACGGCCGTTTACATACCAGCCAGGAGATGTGGACTTACTGGCGGCTGCTGGAAGGCACTCTGCGTATTGACCCCAAAGAGTACGTCACGGCCGATGGCAAAACGCCCCCCGTCTTCCACTTCGACTCCCGCGAACCGCTCATTTCCCTCCAAAGCGGCAAACAGCTTAACGAAGACGACGGTTTGTGGGGCATTTATTGGAAGCAAGACCAGCACGGCGGGCAGGGCGGCGCCGCTCCAGAAAACCTGGGCCATACAGCCCAGGTAGACCCTTACGGCGCGGCCAGCCCGACGTATGTGGTCGGGAACAGATTCGTAGATGTATGGACATCCGGCCTGGCCCACGCCATCGAACGTTTTGAAGGCTGTCACCTGGCTTACGATCACGTCCCCTCCGGCGGCATTGGCTGCTTCACGGCCGACAGCTTCCCTATTTTTGATTATGCGCCTGGCGTCGCCAACGTATACGTCGTCGCCGACAGCAATCACGGCTTCAAAATGATCGGCGTAGGCAAAGAAGTAGCTCGCGTTCTTATGGGCGAGCGCAGCGCTATCTTACACCCCTTCCGCTACGCTCGCTTTGCCGAGGGCGATTTGCATCCTGTGTCCAATAGCCCGTATCCTTGGGGGTAAAGCCACGCATTGAAATGCGTGGCTAAAAGTGAGGAAACCTGTTAAAGCAGGTTAGTCGCGGCTGTTTTTAGTGCGTTTTAACGCATTTCCTTCTACTGTGGATTTCAATCCACAGTAAAGATGATTTCGAGATAATTGAGCCATGCCCAACTTTGCAACTCTGCAACCGTTATGACTACCCGTAAACGGCAACGTAACAGACGGCGGGAACGGCGGAGACGTTCCCCCCTGTTCGATCTTCCCTTCCGCCAGGTAGTTAACCCGCTGCCGCCGCTCAATTGGGCGTCGCCGCAAGAGATCGAAAAACTGCATGACGCTTCCATGCATATTTTGGAAAACATCGGCCTCGACTTTTTCGACGATGAGGCGTTGGATATTCTGGAGAAATCTGGAGCTAAAGTAGACCGTAAAGCGCGCCACGTCTGGTTGGACCGGGGGCTGGTATTGGAAGCCGTGGCCAGAGCGCCGTCGCTCTTCACCTGGCAGGCCCGTAATCCGGCCCATAACGTCACCATTGGCGGCGACCATATCGTCTTTGCGCCTAATTCCGGGATGCCGTACGTATCCACGTTAGACGGCGGCCGGCGCGCCGGCACGATGGCCGATTTGAAAAACTTCAGCAAGTTGGCCCAGATCGCTTCCCCGATTCACGCTGCCGGCGGCACTCATGTGGAACCTCAGGATGTGCCCGCATCCTGGCGCCATCTGCGCCGCCTGCGAGCGAATATTACGCTCACGGATAAGCCATTACGGGATTTTGGACACGGCCGCATCGTCACCGCCGACAACCTGTGCATGATGCGTATCGCATTCGGCGGCGCACTCCCCGACAATCCTGTCATTAGTTCGGTGATCAACGTGAACAGCCCCCTGCGCTACGATGGCCGCATGTTGGGCGGCCTCCTCACCCTGGCCCGCGCCAGACAGATCGCCATCATCACCCCATTCATCATGGCCGGCGCCATGAGTCCGATCACAATGGCGGCCGCGTTAGCCCAGCAAAACGCTGAAGCCCTGGCCGGTATTGCCCGGGCGCAGTTGGCAAAGCCGGGCGCGCCGGTTATCTACGGCGGCTTCACCACGAACGTGGACATGCAGTCCGGCAGCCCCGCCTTTGGGTCGCCCGAAGGCGCCTGGGCCATCCTGG
>JAJRTP010000253.1 GCA_024278255.1 Chloroflexota bacterium
CGCACCTTTTGAAAAGAAGCGGAATGAAGTCAATGATCGCTTTGCCAATCTCATCGAAACGTACCTGCTGGAAGCAATTGAGGTGGGCGACATTCCGCCGGTAGATACGGAAGTGGTCTCTTACGCCTGGATGGGGGCGATTTACGGCGTGGTTATCCGCTGGGTGTACACCGGCGAGCCGGAACCTGACCGCATTATGGAAACGCTGCTGCCGGTTTTGCTCAGGAGTGTGGGATTTGATGAATAATGGAAATAGTGGAGATTGGAAATTGGAGGTTGGGGAACCAGACCACTCCCCACAAGAAATTTTAGTCAGCTACAGTATGCCCAGCCCCGGCATTTCGGCGATGGACTTTTTGCGGCAGGCAGACGGCCGTGAACGCTTCTACTGGCAGGATTATCGCAACGAAATCACCTTTGCCGCCATTGGCATTGCCGCGGATTTGATGGGCTGGGGTGACGGCCGTTTTGCCGCCATCCATCACCAGGCCCGTGAACTGTTCCATCATGCCGTCGCCCTGAACGAAGCCGAACCATTGGCCGCGCCCCGTCTCTTTGGCGGCTTCTCCTTCCGGGATGACTTCCTGCCGGACAACACCTGGGCCGTGTTCAGCCCGGCGCACTTCATCCTGCCCCATTACCAACTGGTGCAGTCCGGCAGCGAATCCTGGCTGACTATCAACACCCTTCTGCCCACCGAAGAAGACCCGGAAGCCGCCCGCCCCGTCCTGCAGGAAGCGCTGGAAACGGAATACAACCTGCTCCTGCAAGCGGCCGACGAGTGGCAGCCGCCGGATGCCGCCAAACCGGAAATCACCTCCATCCGCTATCCGTTGGGTGAGGCAGCGTGGACGGAAATGGTGGAGACGGCCGTCCACCGCATCCACACCACCGACCTGAAAAAAGTCGTCCTGGCCCGCGTTTGCGAACTCAAATTCCGTCAGCCGATTGACATTGACGCCGCTCTGACCCATCTCAACCATCATTACCCCAACAGCTACCGCTTCCTCTTCGAGCCGCAGCCCCATCACGCCTTCCTGGGAGCCACGCCCGAACTGCTGGTCAAAGTAGAAGGAGAAGACCTGACCAGCATGGCCCTGGCGGGCACCATTCACCGCAGCCCCAACCCGGAAGAAGATGAAGCCCTGGGCCAGCAGTTGCTCAACAGCGCCAAAGACCGGCACGAACACGATGTCGTTGTTA
This sequence comes from Chloroflexota bacterium, assembly GCA_024278255.1. Lineage (GTDB taxonomy): Bacteria > Chloroflexota > Anaerolineae > Promineifilales > Promineifilaceae > JAJRTP01. The sequence goes on from JAJRTP010000253.1 coordinate 1,204, forward strand.
TGTCCCTCCTCAACCGCCTGGCCCCGCTCACCGACCAACTGGAAATCTCGCCCCAGCCCGGTCTGTACAAAGTGGGCAATATCCAGCATCTTTTCACCCCCATTCGCGGCCAACTGCACCAGCCGGAAGGCGTTTTGCCGCTGGTGGAACTGCTGCATCCCACCCCGGCGCTGGGCGGTTCGCCACGGCCGTTAGCCATGCAGTTCATTCAGGACGCGGAACCTGTGCCCCGTGGCTGGTACGCCGCCCCGGTCGGCTGGATTGACAGCCGCCTGGACGGCGCGTTTGCCGTGGCCATCCGCTCCGCCTCCATCCAAAGCCGCCGCGCCTGGCTGTACGCCGGCGCCGGTATCGTCGCCGACTCCGATCCGGCGAAGGAATGGGAGGAGACGGCGTTGAAGTTTGGGCCGATGCAAGATGCGTTAGGATTGGAGATTGGCGATGATGCCCCAACAACTAATCTCTAATAACCCCAACATCAATTGGGCCTGGCTGTTTGTAGACGGATTGGCCCAAAGCGGCCTCACGGCCGTCGTCATCTCCCCCGGCTCCCGTTCCACCCCGCTCACCCTGGCCTTTGACGCCCACCCCGATATTGAGGTTTTCCTGCGTTTGGATGAACGGAGCGCCGGTTTTATGGCTTTGGGGATGGCGCTGGAACTGGATCGGCCTGTGGCGCTAGTTTGCACATCAGGCACGGCCGCAGCCAACTACCTGCCAGCCATCGTCGAAGCCAACATGAGTCAAGTCCCCCTCCTCGTCCTCACCGCCGACCGCCCGCCAGAACTACGCCACAGCGGAGCCAACCAAACCATTGACCAAATCAAAATCTACGGCGATCAGGTATTGTGGAGCATAGACGCGCCTCTGCCACAGACAGATGCCCCTTCAGTGGCTATACGCAATTATCAAACCTTAGCCACTCGCACCTACGCCACCGCCAACGGTCTGCGCCAGGGACCGGTTCACGTCAATTTCCCCTTCCGCAAACCGCTTGAGCCTCAAGCGCCTCTGCACCATTCACCATTCACAATTAATCAACCCGCCCTGAGCCGGCCGAAGGATACACAATTCGCCATTCAACACGGCCGTATCCACCCCACCGAAACACAGCTAGCCCAACTCACGGCCGTCATCCAGGAACATCCGCGCGGCCTCATCGTCTGCGGGCCGCGCTGCCCCGGCGGGGATTTTCCCCAGGCTGTGGCGGCGCTTTCCCGGCAAACCGGCTACCCCATTCTGGCCGATCCCATTTCCGGGCTGCGTTTTGGCGCGTGGGTGGCAGATACGGCCGTCGTCAGCGCCTACGAGACATTTCTACAAACCGATCCCGGCTGGCCGGAACCAGAAATAATCCTCCGCTTTGGGGCCGTGCCTGTCTCGAAATGGCTGAATACCTGGCTGAATCGCATCCGCCCGGCGCACCGTATTCACATTCGGGAAAATGGCGTCTGGGCGGACGACAGCCACCGGACGACGACATTTTTGCAGGTGAATGAGACGGCCGTCTGCCAACAGCTAACCGAACGTTTGTCACTACGCGAAAACAAGGAATGGGTAACGGCCGTGACCCAAACAGACGCCCAAACCTGGCAACTTCTGGACAATGCTTTGGGGCAGAGCTGGTTTGACGGCGCAGTTGTGGCCGACACACTGGCGCTCATTCCGCCGGACAGTCTCCTCTTCATGGGCAACAGCCTGCCGATACGCCACTTGGACCAATACGGCCGTGCCCAAACCAAACCCATCCACGCCTACGCCAACCGGGGGGCCAGCGGTATTGACGGCAACCTTTCTACCGCGCTGGGCATGGCTCTGGCTAACGGCCGTCCCCTCACCGCCATCGTCGGCGACATTACCTTCTACCACGACATGAATGGCTTACTTCCAATCTCTAATCTCCAATCTCCAATCACTATCATCCTCATCAACAACAACGGCGGCGGCATCTTCAACCGCCTGCCCATCAGTCAACACGAACCGCCCTTCACCGATCTGTTCCTCACCCCGCACGGGCTGAATTTTGAACATGCGGCTCGGCTATACGGCCTGGATTACGTGCAGGTGACGAATCGGGAAATATTTAACGCGGTTTTTAACCGGTCTTATTCTACACCGCGCATGATTGAAGTTGTGACGGACGGCCGTGAAGATTACAAAATTCATCGCAAAATAACTTCGTGAAGCGTAGAATATGACTATCATCGTGTTTTGCACTTAATAAAGAGGAAAAGCAAAATGACCACATTATTTAAAGAAGTCAATTATTCACTCTCCAAACTTATACACGATATCGAAATGGGTGAAATTGGTTTACCTGAAATCCAACGTCCTTTTATTTGGAAAAATGCCAAAGTTCGCGACTTATTCGATTCCATGTATAAGGGGTTTCCCGTCGGCTACTTACTTTTTTGGTCAAATGGCGTTGGCGACGGACATCGCCAAATTGGTGTCAATGCTAAACAAAAAGTGCCTCGTTTGCTTATTGTAGACGGGCAACAGCGTCTAACGTCTCTTTTTTCGGTTCTCAAAGGCGTTCCTGTTGTCCGCGAGGATTACTCCAAAAGTCCAATCCCCATTGCTTTTCGTCCCCGCGATCAGAAATTTGAGGTGGCTGATGCCGCCATTCGCCGCGATCCGGAATTTATAGCCGATATTAGCCAACTTTGGTCAGGTAAATTATCACGCAACCGATTCGTGCGACAATTCATCAATAATTTAAGAGAGTCCCACCCCATCTCCGACGATGAAGAAGATGAATTGGTTGAGACCATTGACCGTCTTTATGATTTACAAAATTACCCTTTTACTGCTCTTGAGCTATCAGCCACCGTGGACGAAGAGCAAGTAGCCGATGTTTTTGTTCGCATCAATAGCCAGGGAGTTACTTTGAATCAGGCCGACTTTATTCTCACCCTGATGTCTGTTTTCTGGGATGAGGGCCGAGCGGAATTAGAAGCCTTTTGTCGTGATTCGCGCCAGCCGGTTACTGGCAAACCGTCTCCTTTCAACTATTTCATCCAGCCCGATCCTGACCAACTGTTACGGGTAAGCGTGGGTTTAGGGTTCCGTCGAGCCCGACTACGCCACGTTTACTCCATCTTACGCGGCAAAGATTTAGAAACAGAAACTTTCTCAGATGAAAGGCGCGTTCGCCAATTTATTATCCTGCAAGAAGCCCAATCCAGTGTCTTGAATTTACAAAATTGGCATGAGTTTCTCAAAACATTGATGCGAGCTGGTTATCGTAGCGAAAAGATGATTACCTCAAAAATGGCACTTCTTTATACTTATTCCTTTTTCCTGATTGGAAAACGTGATTACGGTACCGAGGCCCATGCTCTGCGCGGAGTGATTGCACGTTGGTTTTTCATGTCGGCATTAACGGGGCGTTACACTGGTTCGCCAGAGACGGTCATGGAACAAGATTTAGCTCGTTTGCGCGGCGTGGATACAGCCGATGATTTCGTTCGGACGCTTGATCGCGTTATAGAATCCGCCTTTACCGAAGATTTCTGGAAAATCACTTTACCTGAATATCTGGCTACATCATCTGCTCGCAGTCCTTCTCTTTTTGCTTACTATGCAGCCCTGAATCTACTGGATGCCAAAGTGCTTTTTTCTGAGATGAAAGTTTCTGAATTAATTGATCCAGCCGTGCGCGGTCGTAAAGCTGCCATAGAACGCCATCATCTTTTTCCTCGCGCCTACCTGCAACGGCTTGGTTTTGATAGCACGCGCCAACGTAATCAGATTGCTAATTACGCCTTAGTAGAATGGAAAGACAACATTGACATTCGAGACACATCTCCTGCTGATTATTACCCAGATTATGCATCTCGTTTTCAGGGCGCTGATTTATACCGTATGCGTTATTGGCATGCACTACCAGAAAATTGGCACCAAATGGATTATACAACTTTTCTAGAAGAAAGACGCAAACGGATCGCTCAAGTAATTAAAGATGGATTTGCCAAGATTTGGTAATGGGTACATTTCAACTAACGGACAGCGTTCAATGGAATGTTCAGAAATAAAATCGCATGAATTTCATTGTTTAGTAATCGTATAGAGCGTGTTGCAAAAGTATTTGGCTGAGGCATCGTCCCCAAAATGATTTAATTCTTGAAAATCGTGCGGGGCCAAAAAACGGCCCAAATCCGCAGTATTAGACGAAAATCACGAATTTTGACGTTAGAACGGATTTTAAATGCCTTATTTATAGAAAAAAGCGCACCGTTCTATGCCTACAGACTGCATGATTTTGTAAAATGCGTCAAGGATTTCGCAAAAATTTATCGCACATCATTGCGGCTCGGACTTTTGCAACACGCTCGTATGTAATATGAGGGAAAAATTATGATCAACTGGCAAACCGTAAAAAAATACGGAGACATCACCTACCTCAAGGCGGACGGCGTAGCCCGCATCGCCTTCAATCGACCGGAAGTGCGCAACGCCTTCCGCCCCAAAACAGTGGGCGAGCTATACGAAGCATTCCTGGATGCGCGGGAAGACACGTCCATCGGCGTCGTCCTGCTTTCCGGCGAAGGCCCCTCCCCCAAAGACGGCGTCTACGCTTTTTGCAGCGGCGGCGACCAACGGGCGCGCGGCCGTCAGGGGTACGTGGACGAGGACGGAATGCCC
>JAJRTP010000254.1 GCA_024278255.1 Chloroflexota bacterium
CAAATTGGTTTGTAGCGTTCGATGGCGTCGCGATAGATCTGCTGTTCGGTCTCGTCGCCCCAGCCGGAGAAGGTAATCTCGGCGCCGTCTTCAACCGCAATAGGGCAACTCGCTTTTGCTTCCGCAGTCGCAGCCGGTTCCGTTGCTTTTGCTGCCGGGGTTGCGACCGGTTCCGTTGCCGGTGGAGCCGTTCCTTGAGTTGCCTGACCGCTACAAGCGGCCAGGAATAAAATCAGAAACATTACGCCGATAAAACCTAAAGTGGTCCATTTTGTTCTCATTTCTTTCCTCCTGGAAATAGACTGATCAGATAAATGGTTTGAACTGATATTCGGTGACGTTTTAGTTTATTCATCACCTCCTTATTCTGTTTTCCAACCGCATCAGTTGGGTGCGCCCAAGATTTTTGGACAAACCCGCATCAATTCACAGGAGGTTTACATATTTGAACCAAGTATGTTATAATCGGCTCGCTCCTGTCCTTTGCGGATGGAGAGCTACCAAAGAGTCGTTTGCGGTCCGCCAAGACTAAGGCAAACGGCTCTTTTTGGTTTCTAACTTAATCTTGACGGCTTGCCCCGGTTTGATTTCGACCCACAATTTCTGGCTGCGTATTTCCAGAGCAAAAGCCAGGCGAGTCCAATGTCCCGGTAATCCGGGCGAAAAGTGATACCCTTCAGGTTCAAGAGTCAAACCGGCAAAGCCAAAAACAACCGCCTGCCACAAGGCTCCCGCCGAGGCGCCGTGAATGCCATCTTTGGCGTTGAGGCGATTGTCCTGTAGATCGGTTCTGGCGGCGTGCATAAAATGGGCGTAACCTTCTTCCGGCTTGCCCATCAAGCAAGCCAAAATGGCGGTAGTCGCCGGTCCCAGGCTGGAGCCATACTCATGGTCGGTGCGGGGGTGGTAGTAACCCCAGTTGGTCCGAATTTCCTCCAGAGAGTACCGGTCGCGCAACAAATATTGCAACATCAAAACATCGGGCTGCTTTATGACCTGTGATTGATTGGCTCCTTCAATACCCAGGATAGCGTGCATTGACCGGGTTCGCGCCGGGTCGCGCAGAACAGCGATGTCGGCGTCGGTCAGGTCAAAAAAGCCGCTGAATTGTTCTATCAAACCGTTGGCGTCCTCGTTGATGAACATCCGGCGGCTGACCTCAGCCCAGTGTTGCCGGCGTTCGGCGCTCAAATCAAGGTGTTTGACCAATGCAGCGTGTTTGGCAGGTGATTGCCGGTGCAACCAGTCCAAAATAGCCAAAGCCGTTTGCAGATGCCAGGCAGCCATCCGGTTGGTGAAGGCGTCGTCGTCCACGTGATCGTGGTATTCATCGGGTCCAATCACGTCGCTCAGATGGTAGAAACCGTCTGCCCCTTTTTCCACCCGGCTGCCCCAGAAGACGGCGCCATCCAAAATCAACTCAGCTCCGTAGTCGCGCAACCAGTCATCGTCACCGCTGACCTGCCAATAGAGCCAGGAAGCGTAAGCGATGTCGGCGGTAATGTGGATTTCGATGTCGCCGGGCCAAATACGAATGAGTTGGCTCGGGTCCTCAAAACGGGGAACCCAGCGCGGGGTTACTTCCGTTCCATCGGCGGCGCTTTCCCAAGGAAATTGCGCGCCCTCAAAGCCGTTGGCGGCGGCTTTGTCTCTGGCTCCAGCCAGATTATGATAGCGATACATCAGTAAATTGCGGGCTATCCGGGGTTGGGTGAAAGTGAAGAGGGGCAAAACGAAAATATCGGTATCCCAGAAAACGTGCCCTTTGTAACCATAGCCGCTGAGAGTTTTGGCGCCAATGCTCACCCGCTCGTCATTTTTGGGGGCAGCGATAAGGAGTTGGAAGATGTTGAAACGTATCGCCAACTGCGCCTCCGGATCTCCTTCGATGACCACATCGCCGGCAGCCCAGTTCTCAGCCCAAGCCTTTTCGTTTTCAGCCATAATAAGGTCGCGGTCATGCTCTGTCTGAAGCAGGGCTATCGCCCGCTGCAACGGGTCGTCCCCTTCCCGGCTGGTGGTGATAGCCACTTCTTTGGAAACGGTCAACTGCTGCCCCACCGCCACCGTCGCCGAAATGAGGTTGGTCGGCTGTCCCCAGGCGGGGCAAGCCATATAGGTGATGGACTCTGGCGCCGGTCCGCGCGCCGTGGTGCGCATAACCTGTCCAATCTCAATGTGGGTGTGCCGGGTTTGGCTGCGCAACCAGAGCAGATCATCCGCGCGTCCCTGGTCAAGAATGTCTATATGGCGCAACCCTTGATTGTCAACGTGCCCCATCAAGCCGGTCCGTACCTCTATCTGTCCGCTAAAGTTAAGGGGGGTGATTGTACAGTGCAGTCCAACCAGATGTGGGTTGGCTAAATTGCACCAGCGTTCGAATTCCAGTCGAATGAGCCGCCCCCGGGGACTGCGCCAAGTAACTTGACGGCTCAAAATGCCACTTCGCAAATCCAGTTGGCGATGATAGTTCAGGATTTTGCCTTCCGGCTTGGACAAAGAGAAATGTTCACCGGCTACAAAAATTTCCAGATTAGTCCAATCGGGAATATTAGCCAACTCGGTGAAGCTGATGGGCGTATCATCGAAGATGCCGTGGATGAAGGTGGTACGGGTCTCGGCAGGATGGCGTTCTTCGTAGACTCCCCGGCTGCACAAGTAGCCGTTGCCGGTGGTGAAAATCGTCTCTTTGCGCCCCAAATCGGCGGGGGTGTATTCGTTTTCTTCAATCAACCAGCCTTGCCGGACGCTTTCCAGTTCGGCGATGACCGTTTCCAGACCGGCGTCGTTGAGCGTTTGCATATCTGCGAAACAAGCGTGGGCACGTCCAACCCGTTCCCGAGGGCCAATCCCCACCGCCCACATACCCGCTGCCAAAGCCGCCTCAATTCCCGAAGCGGCGTCTTCCACTACCACACATTGATGGGGGGAAGTCTCCAACTGCCGGGCGGCAAAGAGAAACAGGTCGGGAGCGGGTTTGGTTTGGGTCACGCTATGTCCGTCAGCCACAACATCAAAGTAGGGGCTGATGCCCAGACGCTCTAAAACAACACGCGCGTTTTTGCTGGCTGACCCGACCGCCAGTTTCACGTTTCTGTCTTTCAATGTTTGCAGAACGGTCAACGCGCCGGGCAATAGATTTTCGGCGGTGATGTCCGAAAGAAGTTCGACATAGTAGCCATTTTTGCGGTTCATCATCTCAGCCAGTTTGGCTGGCTCAACCGGTCTTCCGTCCAGCATAATCTCCAGCGAACGCTGCCGGGAAACACCCCGTAATTGCTCATTGATCTGCCGGTTGAAGGGTAAATGCTCTTCGTCTGCCAGGCGCTGCCAAGCCTGGTAGTGATATTCGGATGTGTCGGTCAAGACGCCATCCAGATCAAAAATAACGGCGTGGACGCTCATTGGTTTGGCTCTCCGGTAGATTGGCGAATGATCAGTCTGGGTGGCAACAGGATTTGGCGTTCGGCCGGCGCGGAGTCATCCATAATTTGAAAGAGAAGCTCGATGCTGCGTTGACCAACCTCCCAGATTGGCTGGCGAACGGTGGTCAAGGGGGGCTGAAGGTACTGGCTAAGGGGGGCGTCGTCGAAGCCGGAAATGGAAACGTCTCGCCCTACGGTCAGCCCCAGGTCGTGAGCAGCGTTCATCGCACCGATAGCCAGTGTGTCGCTCATACCGATTAGAGCCGTGGGGCGTTCGGCAGGGGGACGTTGGAGGAATTGGCCGGCTCCGTCATACCCGGCGGAGACGATGTTTTCGCCATGCACAATCCATCCTTTTTCGTAGGAGACGCCGGCCTGCTGCATCGCCCGGTAATATCCTTGCAAGCGGTCTTCCCCGGTGCGGGAACTTTCCAGCCAAGCCAAAACAGCGATGCGCCGGTGGCCCAGCGCCAGGAGGTACTCGGTCATCTGACGCAGACCTGTTCCACCATCAACATCTATGTAGGCAAAATCCCACTCCGGGTTAGCTCGACCAAAAGCGACAAAGGGGAAATTCAAGTCCATCAGATAGGCTACGCGCCGGTCGTTGAAATCAATCGAGGAGAGTATCAAGCCGTCAACGCGCCCCGATTGAACCAGGCTATGGTACTCCTCTAATTGGTCGGTTTCTTGCTGCCAGGCAAAGGTCAGAATATGATGATTCTGTTGCTCGGCGGACTGAATGATGCTTTGCAGGAATTTTTCCAGAATGGGATTGTAAAGGTCGGGCGGTTCCGGCTGCCAGGAATAGCCGATGAGGTGACTGCGCTGCACCCGCAGGTTGCGCGCCCTGATATTGGGGCGATACCCCAGTTCTCGCACGACCGTTTGAATGCGCGCCCTGGTTTCAGTGGAAACGCTTCCCTGACCTGCCAGAACCTTGGAAACAGTTTGGTAGCTTACGCCGGCTCGTTCGGCCACGTCTTTGAGGGTAATCCGTTTTTTCACCATAGGTATCCTGGCTGAAAGCGAACGTTCGCCCGAACGTTCGCTTTCAGCATACCACAGTTTAGATTGTCTGTCAATCACATCCGCATGAACGACGGATGATCAGCCTGGTAGCCACGCGCAGCCTGAGTCGAGCGTGTTCCTGATTGGGATCGCTCTCGATAAGCTCAATGAGGCGTCGCACAGCCTGCCGGCCCATATCTTCGCCAAAAGCGTGAACGGTGGTCAGCGGCGGGTCGTGCAGTTCGGACCAACCAATGTTATCAAAACCGACGACGGCAATTTGTTCAGGGACGGAACGACCGATAGCTTTACAAGCTCGCATAGCGCCTACAGCAACAGCATCGTTCACCGCAACAACAGCCGTAAGGTCAGGTATTTTAATCAGGGCGGTCTGCATCGCTTTCATGCCGGTTTCAACGGTTGTGTCGGGCATTAAGAAGAGGTGTGGTTCAAGTGACGCTTCTGCCAGGGCGCTGTGGTAGCCGGCTGCTCGCTCCCGGCTGCTGAGCCAGGTGTCGGGGCCAGACAGGAATGCAATAACTTGATGTTGGTGTTCCTGAATCAGGTGTTGAGTCACCCGATATACACCTGTTTCGTTCTCGTGCAAAACACAATCAATGTCTGTCCCCCGCAAACGGTTGTCAAGCAGTACAACCGGCAATCCGCTATTGTAAAGTTCTATGATAAAAGACGGTTTGATAGCCGGTCCAGCCAGGATGAGTCCGTCAACCCGCTCCTCGCGCACCATTGGCAGTTGAAGGGCGTTGCGTTTCATAGCTTGTTCGCCGACAAGCGTGGTCAAGAGATGGTAGCCGAGGCGTTGACATTCTTCGTCAATCCCCACTGAATCAAGAGAAGAGGCTACAAATTGAGACGGCACAGCCCATTTGTAGTTGACAAGCCCAATGTTACGGGTACGCTTTGTAGCCAAACTCCGAGCCGCTGCGTTGGGCACAAACTGCAATTCCTGAGCCACAGCTAACACACGGGCGCGAGTCTTGGAACCAATACCCGGCTGGTCGTTGAGTACCCGGGAAACGGTAGAGACCGAGACGCCGGCTTTTTCGGCAATGTCACGCAAGGTAGACGAGTTAGCCACAGTAATACCTTTTTGCAAATTATACGCAATCGCTTGCATAATATTATAACAAAGTTTTTGCCGCTTGTCAATCCGCCGCCAGGATTCCCGGCAATTCCAAATTTAGAATCATTAGGTAGGAGCAGGAGGAATATCTAACTCCAGTTGTTCAACCATAAAGTTGAGGAGATGATTCCAACTATCAAAACACAGATACCGGGTCAGGGTACGAATATCACTAAAAAAGTTTGTCTGGCCCCTGAATATTCACGGAGACGTTGATATTTGATGTCAATCAAATGCAAAATGGTATGAAAGACAAAAGCTAACCGGTTGAGGATAAGTAGCGTTGCAGACAAATGTTGTTGACCGTGACCGAAGTTGTGTTCCAGATGGTAGCCTCGATTTTTGAGGATATTGTTACCCTCATTTTCGGTCTTCCACCGAGACCGGCCAGCTTGAGCAATGGCGGCCACATTATCATCATCACGGCTGGACAACGATGAAAGCTGTCTGGTGCGCCATTACGCCGATG
>JAJRTP010000020.1 GCA_024278255.1 Chloroflexota bacterium
AGCACAGCGGTGGAGACCCCGGCATACGGCTTAAACACGCCGGAGGGCATGGAAATGACGGCGTCCAGTTTTTGATTCTCGACCAACTCCTGCCGCAAGCTCTTGTGCGCCTTGCTGGAGCCAAACAAGACGCCATCGGGCACAATGACGGCCGCCCGGCCACCCGGTTTCAACAGCCGTAAAAAGAGGGCTAGAAAAAGCAGTTCCGTTTTCTTCGTTTTGACCATGTCCAGCAACCCTTTGGCCGTGCTTTCATAATCCAGCGAACCGGCAAATGGGGGATTGGCCAGAACGAGGTTGTACGCCTCCTCGACGCCGCTGTGGTCTTCGGCCAAACTGTCCCGATTCTGAATGTGGGGGTTTTCGATGCCGTGCAGGAGCATGTTCATCGAGGCCACGCGCAGCATGGTACTGTCAAAGTCGAAACCGTGGAACATATCTCCCTGGTAGTATCGCTCCTCATCCAGCTCCGCCCGGTTGGTGTGGTCATACAAATATTCAGACGCCGCCACCAGGAATCCGGCCGTGCCGCAGGCGGGGTCGCAAATGGTGTCATTCGGCTGAGGGGCAGTCATCTCTACCATCATCTTGATAATGTGGCGCGGCGTGCGGAACTGGCCGTTTTGCCCGGCGGTAGATAGTTTGCTGAGCATGTATTCGTACAGGTCGCCTTTGGTGTCCCGGTCTTCCATGGGGATGTGGTCAATCATATCCACCACTTTAGCCAACAGTCCGGCCTTTTCCGGCGGCAGGGTAAAGCGGGCATCTTTCATGTGGGCGGCAAAAGCGGTACCTTCTCCGTTCATCGTCTTCATAAAGGGGAAGACTTCTTCGGTGACGGTGCGGTACATTGTTTGCGCGTCGAAGTTCTTGAAACGGCTCCAGCGCAGGTTTTGCTGGTCGGGGCCAAAGATAGGGTCGGCGATGGGCTGGCCCAGCCGGTTGGCTTTGGCTTCGCGCCGGGTGTGGATTTCATCGAGGCGCTTGATGAAGAGCAGGTAGGTGAGCTGCTCGATAACTTCCAGAGGGTTAGAGATGCCGCCGGTCCAGAAGGTGTCCCAGATGCGGTCAACTTGATTGCGGATGTCGCCTGTTAGCATGGCTGCTCCTTGGATTTAAGAGTAGGAACCTGGATAAATTACCCTCTGTTAGCTTGGCGAAGAGGTACTCCCCGATCTGTAAATTCAAATTGGTCACGCATAAGATTATATAATCTTTCTTGTTCTGCCTCGCCAACATCACCAAACAAATAGCCAAGAATTTGACCGATACTCCCCCAGGTAAGCCCTTCATTAAAACTTATCATCTGCCTACCATCTGTTTGACGCACTATACCAATCCTCCATGATTTTTTCATGGAACCTAGCCGGCGATCATCATCATAGTCTTGCGGGTTATTACTGCGCCTGTCTGGAATTTCAAAATCCATGTTTTCACCTTTGTCCTTGGAACATTAAAGGCCATCCGTTTGCCACAGATTGCGAGTCCAGTGGCGGCCACGGATGGCCTGATTAATTACATGATAATTGCTTCGTAATCTTTTGGCAAGACGGCCGTCCAAAAACAGGACTCATACCTGTAAGATACCAATTGCCAGACCCCATGTCAACCTTTGCCAGATAAAGAATACAGCCACGATTTCACAACCGCACTTTGCGGGCCATACTGGAACGCGAAGAGGTGACTTGCTGCTGTTTTTACACCCACATTCCGTATGAAAAACGTAAGATTTTCCGCCAAATTGCTGACAAGTAAAACAGGATTTGCTACACTGTAGGTATGATGCCTGAAGATAAGATTGCTCACGAGAAAGCGATGATCCTGTTTGAGCAGGCGTATCGTCGCCAGATGAACGGGGAGTTGGCCGACGCCATTGTCCTGTACCAGCAATCTCTGGAATCCTACCCCACGGCCGAAGCGTTTACCTTCCTGGGCTGGACGTACAGCATGTTGGGCCGGGTGGAAACGGCGATTGAGATGTGCCGCAAGGCCATCGAGATCGATCCGGATTATGGCAACGCTTATAACGACATCGGCGCGTACCTGATGGAGTTGGGTCAGTGGGAAGAAGCGATCCCCTGGCTGGAAAAGGCGACCACGGCCGTGCGCTACGAAGCGCCCCAATACCCCTACATGAATCTGGGCCGGGCGTACCAGCACACCGGCCGTTACCGCACCGCGCTCCAGCATTACGACAAGGCGTTGGAAATTGACCCTCTCTATCTGCCCGCCACCTGGGCCAAAATGGCTCTGTTGGGCAAAATGAACTGAGCAGTGCCAGGCACGGGGCGAACGGATCTGGCCGGACAGGGTGTTTTGCCCCGTGCCTGGCACTACCTCTATCTCTATCTCAAACATGACACACTGCATTATGCTCATGTTCAGCCGTATCCTGTGACACATGTCACTCTGAATTGTTCCCCTGATTGTCTACAATAATATAAGTTGTGAAACATCCCACAATATAGATTATCATCGTTTGCGCTTAAAAGATGAGATGGGTGGGTAACGGCCGTAATCAGGATACGGCCGTTGCGCTATACCCTGCCTGTACAGGAGAAACGCCATGATGGGAACCGTTGCCGATACGGCCGTTGGTCTGGACAAAGAAACCCGCGACATGATTCTGGACACCCTCAAAAAATACGCAGAACGCCGCCTCACCCCCGACTACCTCCTTCAACTCGACCGCGACGACCGCTTTCCCCACGAAGTTTTGCAGGAATTATACGACCCGATGCAGCTTGGCCTGCATCTTTTATTTATCCCCGAAGAGTACGGCGGGCTGGGCGGCGGCGCGTATGACATTTACCGCGTCGCCGAGTTGATGGGTTCTATTGATTTGGGCGTAGCCACCGGCGTCCTGGCCACCTTTTTGGGCACTGATCCCATCCGCGTGGGCGGCACGGCCGAGCAAAAAGCGTACTGGATGGGGCGCGTGGCCGAAGAAGCGACGCTCATGGCTTACGGGGCGACGGAACCGCAGGCGGGCAGCGACCTGGCGGCGATGACCACGCGAGCGGACCCGGTGCTGGATAAGGGAGAAGTGATCGGGTATCGATTGAACGGCCGTAAACAATGGATCAGCAACGGCGGCGTGGCCGACCTGTACACCATCCTGGCCCTGGCCCCCGGCGGCCCCGCCTGGTTTCTCGTAGACCGGGACACTGAGGGCTTTACCCAGGGCAAACCGGAAGACAAACACGGCATTCGTGCCAGCAACACGGCCGCTCTCTTTCTGGACGACGTGTTCGTGCCTGCTGACCGGCTGATTGGCGGCGTAGAGGGGAAGGGGTTGGCCCAGGCGCAGGCCGTCTTTGGCTACACCCGGCTCATGGTGGGCGCATTTGGTTTGGGCGCGGGCTGGTCAGCCTTGCAGCGGGCCATCCGCTACGCCCAGGAACGGGTGCAGGCCGGCGCGCCCCTCAGCCAGAAGCAGGGGTACACCCATAAACTCATCGTGCCCAACGCCGCCCGCCTGGAAGCCGCCCGCAGTTACATCGAATGGGCCGCCGCCCGGCTGGACGGCGGCGAAGAGGGCTTGCAGACGGAAGGGGCCATCGCCAAATATCTGGCGACCGAAGCGGGCAACAAAGCGGCCGAAGACGCCATCCAGGCTCTGGGCGGCTACGGCTACACCAAAGAGTACATGGTAGAAAAAATCAAGCGGGACGTGCGCATCACCACCATTTACGAAGGCACGTCCGAGATTATGGAGATGACCATTGCCCGCAACCGCTGGCAGGCACACCTCAAATCGCGTGGTGACTATTACAAAGAATGGGCCAACCGGCTGGACTTGATTCACCAGACGCAGCCGGAAAACGGGGCGGACGTGGCGGCGTTGGCCTTACGCGCCCTGGCGGTCATTCTGGAACGCTGCCGCCGGGACCGGTTGACGCGGCAGCAGCACATTTTGTTCCGTCTGGGCGAACTGGTGGCCTTTGCCGAAACGGCCGCCGTCTTCAGCGAGCGTGTGGCCGATTATCCCACCGAAGCCATCCCCCTGGACGTACCTACCCGGCAAGCCCTGGCCCGCATCCACGCCCGCGACGCCGCCCTCAAAGTAGCCGCCGACGGTCTGCGCTGGACCATGGGCGCGGGCCAGACAGACCCCAACCTGGCCGCCTCCCTCAACCTGCCCGGCATTTATCAGGCCCAAATCGGCCTGCTGGCGGATATGGATTTTGCGGCAGAGCAGTTGAATTTACTGAAAACTCCGGAAAAGTTCGACGTGACAAATCAACACATTTGTGAGATGAATAGGGGAATGAAAAACTACACGAATATCTCCAACCCATACTGGAAAATTTCAACGACAAGCGCGTTGTAGACAAGATAAAGCAGAC